>JAEUVI010000289.1 GCA_016787105.1 Chitinophagaceae bacterium
TGTGTCGTGTATGCTGAAGCGTGCTATGCCGTACAAGCGAAATGTTTTCCTGATTTTGCCGGAAGTGGGAATTTCAAACCATTCACATAATTGTCAGGCATGCTGTCCATCCTCTTTTCCCAGAAGGCTATATCCATTTCATTTGCTTTCATAGCTGCAGATGGCGTGTAGTGCGAAAGCAGGCTGTCAATATAGGTGGAGCTGACAATTGTTTCATTACCCCGATTGCAGGATAAGGCAATCATGGCTGCAATGGGCAAAATAAGTTTGTTCAACATAACCTTTATAAAACCTACGAGAAATGACAGCGATTGGTTTTCAAGCTTGTTGTGGCTGGCGTAAAATGCTTAAATCAATGACTTTTTGAAAAACTCATTTAACCAGCCCGGATAGCAACGGGGAGGCTATTTTCCCTCGGAGGAATAGGGCAATTGTATTTACCACTTACATAAGCACAGGAAGGATTGTATGCTTTGTTGAAGTCAATCACAACTTTATTATCCTTAATATCTTTTACTGTAAGATCAATGTATCTCCCGGTATGGTAACTTTCTTCACCGGTTGTCAAATCAGTAAAAGGAAGAAAAAGATAATCACTGTATTTTTCAGATTGCAGCAGGTTTTGTGATTGATAAATATTCAGTGAAACAATTGTGTCGTGTATGCTGAAGCGTGCTATGCCGTACAAGCGAAATGTTTTCCTGATTTTGCCGGAAGTGGGAATTTCAAACCAGGCAGCGTTATTGGCCCTTGTAAAATCGGCAGTTACCGAATAGCTTTCATCTATCGGGAAAAAACGAAGATATTTTTTATCATCTTCCTTCAATACATCGTGTGTAGCGATATAGTTGCTGATAAAATGTTTTATGGAGTCAGAATAGGAAATCTGACTATATCCCTCCTGGACTATAAAAATAAAAACGCAGGTCGCGAGTAATGATTTCAATGAAAAACTAGTCTGCAATTTTTTTTTTACTTTTTAATTAATAACGGTAGATGGATCTCCGCCATCATACAGCGTGCGCTGCCTCCGCCATTTGTTTCAATGGTGTTAAGACTTGAGTGAACAATTTTATTATATTGCTCCAGCTTTTTTACCTGTTCATCTGTAAGTGAATGATAAGCCTGCGATGACATGACCAGCAATTTCTCAGCTTTCTTATTTTCAACCTGCAACATATTTCCAGCAAAGTGATTCATCTGCTGGTAAGAAATATCAATAATTGCTTTACCACTTTTGTTGATTGTATCTGTAACAAACTGTCTTTCTTTTTTATCACGGATAGAATCAAGGCAAATAACTACGTACCTGTCTGCTACACACATCATCACATTGGTATGATAGATTTCTTTTCCGTTTTCATCAACAGCGGTGAAGGCAACTGCTCTATATCCTGCTTTATTGCAGAAATCGTCCAGCACTTTTTTATCTGTTCTTGGTGAAAGGCAGGCATAGGCTATTTTATTATCACGATCCAATACCATGCTTCCTGTTCCTTCCAGGAAAATATTTTCCGCTTCGTAATTGCTTAAGTCAACCTGCCGGGTAACGGCGAATTTATTTTTAATCGTATCAAGCACATGTTGTTTTCTTTCCAGTCTTCTATTCACTGCATACATCGGGTAGAGCATTACAGTACCATCATTGTGAAAAGAAACCCAGTTGTTCGGGAAAATAGAATCTGGCGTATAAGGATCGGGAGTGTCTTTTACCACCGTTACATCTACTTCGTTTTTGTGAAGCAGATCAACGAACTGTTGAAACTCTTGCGCGGCTTTTTCCTGTGCGCCTGCATCATTGCCTGCTACCTGGAAAGCATTGTTAACAGCAGTTTCAGCATTGTAGCCGAAATTAACCGGCTGTATCATTAGAATATGAGATGTGGTTTGCATGAGATATCAAGTAAAAAATAAAAAGAAAAAACGTCAAACGTGAATCGTGTTCCAATAGCTATCGGGATCCGGTACATACTCCGAACTCGCAACTTTCCTCAATCAATCTCCTCCCGCAGCAATGGCATGCTCATACAATGAAATCCGCCTCTTGCCCTTGATAGTTCTGCAGAAGGAATCAGGATCAATGTATCTGTTATTTTTTCCGGCGTTATTTCATCGTTTTCCAATTGCCTGATTAATTCTTCAGCCATTACAACAGTAAAACCGTTTTCCTTAAATGCTTCTGCTGTTTTATCATTCCTGTCATAGCCCAACACAACACCTTCTTTCAATGCAAGCAAATTGCAGGAGTCTGTCCATTGCTCCCGCGCATCGTATGGAAATTCATTATTGCCGGAATAAATAAATTTTGTTTTTTCTTCACTCTTCAAATCATTTTTACTGATATCCTGTAACAATTCCTCGAGGCTATCAAAATGAATGGGGTTTTCAATGTCTTTCCTGTTAAACTGGATGATTTTTATTTTATCTTCTTTTTTCGGCCCTTCCAGTGTACGTTGTACCGGATCGGCGTCTTCCATTTTTATTGCTTTTTTTGAAAAATTACCCAGCATCACCCACATATTTTTTTTCACCTGTGTAAACACGGTATCAATATGCATATAATCTCTCTTCTTGGGGATTTTAACCACCGATACTTTTTTTACCAGTTTTTTCTCAAATAAAACTGTGATCACACGGTGGGCCGCTTCCATAGTAGTGCGTTCGCTTACACCTACGAGTAAATGATCTTTTGATACAACCATCACATCGCCGCCTTCAAGTGTAACACGCTTATCATCGCCTTCTTTTGGTAAAAGGAAATGGTAAGATGTATCCGGCAGTTCAATGATGTTTTTTCTATAGCCTGCAAACAATGAATGATTGAAGAATATGTATTTCATCAATAAAGCTTCTCTTGTTCTGGCTTTTTTTGCAGGCTTGTTGAGAAGGATGTGATCATTAATGGTAATGCCAATATCCCTTGTAAAGATGAAATTTGGGATAGGGGCGAATATCATTTTCTTTTCCTGGAGGCTGCCGCTGATAAATACTTTTGCCAGTTGTATTGGTGTTAATCCGCCGAGTTCGTCCTGCATATCGTAGGAACAATTTTCAATGGCGCAAACAGACGCTACAAGTTTCAGTTTTATTTCATGGTCTTCCAGTATTTCTGCCAGCAGCCATTGCAGTTCTATTACTTTATCTGATTTATAAAATGCTTCGTTATCGGGTTTATAGAATTGCCGTTTATTTTTTTCATGATCAACCTGTGCCAGGCTACCTTTTATTTTCTGTGGATCGAGAAAATAGAGCAGGAGCTTTGTATAATAATCATATTCTTTTTTACGGATTGTTTCCAGGTGTACAATGTCTTCAAACAACCAGTCCTGTGCTTTAGAAGGTACTACTTTTCCAAGACCGCTATCGGGACTATGAACCAGCAATCGTTTGAGCGTTCCTATTTCTGATGTAACAGATATTTTACCGTTTGTATTTGTCATACGGAATTTTATTTTGAGAATAATAAACTAATGCGGACAAGTGGGTACAGTAAAGAGAAATCCGGGGATTAATTAATCCGGAATGTAATAATTAGCCGGTAGCAAATCGGCGAACTTTTGAATGGAATATTTGCTTACAACGCAAAACATAAAATACAATTGCAGCGCAAAAGTAACTGATTTGCCTTGTGCAAACAAATGTTAGTATAACTGCCTTTCCCCTTACATTTTTTCGTGTGCAGCCAGTACAGGTACCGAACTATGAAATACCAGTTTTTTGGTAGCGGATAATTTGAATATAGAAGTAATGCCGCTGTGGAAACGCGGAATGGTGATAATAAGATCGATGTTTTTATCTTTCACAAATTGCTCAATGGCTTCATGAAAATCGTTCATGCCAATGAAATAAAATTCAGGATTGTACTCTTTGAGCAGGCCTAGCAATTTCTCTCTTTCCGACTGGAATTGCTCAGTAAGCGATACATAATGTTCGTTGCTTACATTCACAATGTGCAGGTTTGCTTTAAAAAAGTCAAGCACTGTTTTTATATATAAAACCGGGGTAGATTCTTTTACTTCTTGAAAATCTGATGTAAAGAGAATATTATTGACACCGTTGAATGCTGCATCCGGAGGAATGATCATAACCGGGCAGATATTCTTTTCTACGAGCTTAAGTGTATTGCTACCAACAAGCAGTTGCTTTATCGGAGACTTACCTGTGATGCCCATTACAACCAATGTTGCTGCTTTTTGAAACACTAACCGTTCAATACTGTCAATCAGATCATCTGCAAGCTCTTTTACGCACTCTATTTCTTTATTTCCTTTCAGTTCCAGTTCTGCTTTCAGGCTTTCAAGATAAGTGCCTGTAGTTTCGGAGTCTTCCTCATCTTCAAACATACTATACAGAACAATACGGGTATCTTTACTTCCGCTCAGCATTTGGGCGGCAAAGCGTGCGGCATTTAATGAAGTTTCAGAAAAGTCTACCGGTATAATGACAGTTTTCATGATGAAATAGTTTTGGTGAAAGGCTTTCTTTAATAGCGGGGGTGAAAATAAGACAAAAATTTCAGTGACAAACAAGCTGTCAAAAGATTAAAAGCCTCATTTTTTCAAAAGCATTTTTTTAAAACACCCTTCTTTATTACCTTTTGGGCTCAAAAAAATATACATGAAACGATATCCCTTTTTCCTTTTCCTCTTATTGACGATTGCTGCCCAATCGCAGACAAAAAAAATAGCGATAATACCAGAGCCGGTTTCTGTAACAGAAAAGGCCGGAACATTTATCCTGAAGAATAATTTTACCATCAGTGTTTCCGCCAACGATGCAGATGCACTGGGAGCAGCCAAACAATTGCTGAATGCATTGACTGTGCCTACAGGTTATAAAGGATCGGTTAAGCAAGGCGGCTCCGGCGCCATCCAATTGAGGCTGCTGTCATCACCTGATAATTCATTAGGAAACGAAGGGTATAAATTGTCTGTTTCACCTGGTGGCGTTGTCATCAGTGCGAATAAAGCGGCGGGCTTGTTTTATGGCAGCCAGACCCTATTGCAGTTGCTGCCAAAGGATATTGAAAGTAAAAAAGCGGTTAGCGGCATCAGTTGGTCTGCACCAGCAGTAGATGTTACCGATCAGCCGCGCTTTGGCTGGCGCGGAATGATGTTTGATGTAAGCCGTCATTTTTTCACCAAAGCAGAAGTAAAACAGTTTATTGATGACATGGTGAAATATAAATACAATATGCTGCACTGGCACCTGACAGATGATGAAGGATGGCGTATTGAAATAAAAAGTTTGCCAAAGCTGACCGAAGTGGGAGCGTGGCGTGTAAAGCGTGAAGGTAAATGGGCCAATAGCACGAACCCTTTTCCTAACGAACCTAAAACATACGGCGGTTTTTATACGCAGGATGATATAAAAGAAGTGGTACAATATGCGAAAGAGCGCTTCGTAACTATATTACCGGAAGTAGATGTGCCCGGCCATAGCCTTGCTACCGTTGCCGCCTACCCGGAATTATCCTGCTCGCCCGGCCCGTTTGAAGTAACTGCAGGCGCTCCATTCATGATGTGGTACAATGGCGGCCATGATGCATTGGTGGATAATACTGTTTGCCCTGCGAATGAAAATGTATATGCGTTCCTGGATAAAGTATTTACAGAATTAGCACAGTTATTTCCCTTTGAATATATACATGTAGGTGGTGATGAAACTGCAAAAAACTATTGGGAAAAATATGACCAGGTAAAAGAACTGATGAAACGCGAAGGGTTGAAAAATATGGATGAAGTGCAGAGCTACTTTGTAAAACGTGTTGAAAAAATTGTTACATCAAAAGGAAAAAAATTAATTGGCTGGGAAGAGATTATACAGGGAGGCTTGCCGCCATCTGCAACAGTGATGAGCTGGAAAGGAATTGAAAAAGGAATAGAAGCGGCTAAGATGGGCCATAAAGTAGTAATGACGCCGGCGCCGTTTGTTTATCTTGATTATTACCAGGGAGAGCCATCTGTCGAACCACCGGTATATGCGGGACTGCGTATGAAAAAAGTTTACGAGTTTGACCCTGTACCATCTGGAGTAGATGCAAGCCTGGTACTCGGCGGCCAGGCAAACTTATGGACAGAACAACTGTCACGGTTTCGCTCGGTACAATATATGCTTTGGCCAAGGGCATTGGCGGTTTCAGAATCAATATGGTCGCCAAAAGAAAAAAAGAACTGGGATTCATTTGTTGAAAAAGTGCAACAGCATTTTGGCCGGTTTGATGCGGCGCAGACCAGGTATGCACGCAGCATGTACGATCCTATCATCACCACACGTGAGTCGCGTGGCTATGTAGAGGTAACGATGGCAGGTGAAATAGAAGGCCTCGATATTTATTATTCAATAGATGAAACAATACCGGATAATTATTTCCCTAAGTACACATCACCAATCGTTTTGCCTTCAGATGCGGCGCACCTGAAAGTAATAACTTATAAAGATGGAAAGAAGGTTGGGCAACCGATTAGCTTATCAATAGCTGAATTGCGTGAAAGGATGCAATAGATAAATTAGTGTTTAAAATTTATAAAGCGATATGGTGAAAACCGTATCGCTTTTTTTGTAATAGTTTTACCTGATTTCTTGTGTTAACATTTGGAGGTTTATTACACATTATGGGGATTGATTGTAAATTCAAATAGAAGGATCGCTTTTTAGTAGTGACGGGTTCTTCAACTAATCTTCAAGAAATGAAACTGTCTGCGCGGGGTTTACATAGCGAAGGTAAAGTGTTAAGCGTAACCCCGCATTGGTAGGAACTCTTCAGCAATCCTGCGAGGCGAATAGAACTTATCAAATCCCGGAGCCTGCCCGTCAGATTTTTCTTAGTTTCGGATAGGCTTATGGGCAAGACCCCGGGCAGAAGTAAAAAGCGATATGGCGAAAGCTGTGTCGCTTTTTTTGTTAATCTGCTTTGAGTTCATTGCAAGCTAACCCGCAAAATTTCCTTAGTTTCGGATAGGAACTTGTAGGTAATACCCCGGGCGAATGGAGCCTATCGAAGACTAAGTAAGTTGTTAGGACATTCCAGTCAAAAAATTACTTCTCTGTATGGGCGCTTTACACAACAAAGGCTGACTAAAGTATAAATAAGGTCAGCAAAAACTTAAGGTATGAAACGAGTATTTGCTTTAACTATACTGGTAACATTACTACTCAGCTGTCATGAAGCAGATAATGCAAAAAAAATTACAGAGGCGATTAAATCGGACAACTATGATACTATCTACTTAAAACCTATCGATAGTGTTACTCTTAAGTTTATCGAAAATGGAAAAGAAACTCTTGTTCATGCTGATCGCGGTTTCTTTCAGCAATATACTATGTTCAGGCTTTATCCAATTGCGGATTCGTCTAAGAAAATAACCCTCTTAATTAAACCGATCGGAGAATATGAATTTCTTACTCAGGTTTTCAGGAATGGTGACAGTTTGTTTTGGCAATCGGAAAACAGTAACAGTACGAAAGTATTAATGCTTAATAGATGATACAATATGATCAACAATTGGCTGAAGTAACAATATAGAATGGCAGTACATGTTGCGTCCACCCCAATCTTGCCCGCAAGCCTTTTGTAATAACCAAGTACTTGAGATCAGACTCACGAATGAACGAAAATAACTACATTTAGTTTGCAGGAAAATTGAAATAAGAGGGTCATTTATAGATCGGTTGTTGGTGATTTTACTCTTCACAATATCTTTGCGCAACACCTAAGACAACCTATTTAGTCTCTCGTTCATCTTACTTACTATTACTGTGGAGATTTTTAAAATTGTTATAGCTACAATTTTTTTTGCTGCTTGTTCCAGCATATCCTCGGCACAGGATACTATTAACTGGAGACCTGATTACAAATTGAAATGGGAGGATTTTCAAGGCAAGCCTGATACAACTGTAATCGCCCTTGCAGTTTGCGCTTCAGAAGTAACATATCAATACAAAATTGTGGATGGCAAATTAACGTACACCATTAATTGTTTCTTTGATAAAAAAAGGTCTTGGATTAAATATAATATGACTGTTATAACAGAACATGAACAGGGACATTTTGATATTTCTAAATTATTTTCACTAAAGCTTGAAGAAAAATTTAAGAATTATAAAATCAGTAATCCGGCTTCCGTATATGGTGACTTACAACGGATATATAGTTCTATTCTCTATGTAAGAACTCAAATGCATAATAAATACGATACAGAAACCCAAAGTACCGTAAGCGATGAATTGCAAAAAAAGTTTATAAAAAAAATCAGAGACCAAATTCGTGATTTAGAAAAACAGATGAGATTTAATCAATAGAAAATATATCAATATATTGACTTTATGATGTTCTATGTCACCCTTTCAGGGTTCAGAAATACTTTCTATCACTTTTCTACAATACTATCAGCCTTTCAGGCTTAAATCCCGAAGGGATGCTATTATTATAGTAGCCGTAATATCGTAAACCCCTAAACCCTGAAAGGGTGATATATTCTCCGAAAGAAATTAAAAATAGAAAAGTTGTAATTTTTTTAAAATAACTACATTTAATTTCCTTAACGAATAAATATGCTTACACGTCGCTTGCTTTTGAAAAAATCATTGATGCTGCCTGCGGCTCTTCAATTGGGCAGTATCAGCAATATACTTTCGGAACTGTATGGTCGAAAATTTAAAATAGGCGCCTGCGACTGGTCTATTGGTAAATGGAGCAGCATTGAAGCATTTGCTGTGGCGAAGGAAATAGGTGTGGATGGTATTATGGTTGATGTAGGTGCCCCATCAAATAATCTTCATCTCCGGCAAAAGAGTGTACAGGAAGATTATTTAAAGGAATCCAAGCAAACAGGCATTGCTATTTCCAGCCTTGCATTGGGTGTATTCAACCAGGTGCCCTTTCATTCACATGCGGAAACGGAACAATGGGTATCCGATTCCATTGATGCGGCAAAAGCGCTGAACGTAAAAGTTTTATTACTTGCTTTTTTTAATGCCAGCGATTTACGAAATGATGATAAGCGAAAAGACGCCGCTGTACGGATTTTGAAAAATGTAATTGCAAAAGCCGAGGCGAATGGAGTCACCCTTGGAATAGAATCCTATCTCAATGCAAAGGAACATATTGAAATAATTGATCGGGTAGGGTCAAAGAATGTCAAAGTATATTATGATTTCAGGAACACGGCTGATGCAGGATTTGATACAGTAGAAGAATTTAAAAAACTGGGAAAGGATTTGGTTTGTGAACTGCACATGAAAGAAAATGGTTTTCTCTTGGATAAGGGAACTATCAACTGGAAGGAAGTGAGCAAAACGGTTTATGATATGGGTTATCATGGTGATGGCTGGATGCAGATAGAAGGGGCATTGCCAAAAGATGCTGAAATTGTTTCATCGTATAAGCACAATCTTTCTTACCTGAAAGGATTGTTTGGTAAATAGTATCCGTTTACAAAGCTGTTAACAGATAGGTTTCTCCCGCTGCAGTCGGGAAACTTATCGTGCCGTCTTTTTGAATTTTTATCTTCACTTTTTTGCCGCTACTATTCCTGATTTCGCATTTTATTCCCGGTCTTATATTGCAAGGCTCGCCCTTGATAGAAGTAATCGTTACATTTTTTACTTTCTTTTTTTGCCAATGTACATTCAGTTCAAATGCTCCTCTTGCCCGCAACCCGTTAATTGTTCCTTCATGCCATTCATCCGGGAGGGCCGGCAATAATTCTATAACTCCTTCCTGCGATTGAACAATCATTTCACTTATTGCGGCCGGTATTCCCAATGTTCCATCTACCTGTATGGGAAATCCTTTATTTGCAAAGAACTGAGGATTGGAAGTTTCTTTAAAATATCCTTTCATGATTTTGTAAGCATGGTTTCCATCACGCAACCTTGTCCACAGTGCGGCTTTCCATGCCCGTGACCATGAGGACGATTCATCTCCGCGTTCAATCAAAGTATTCCTGCATGCATTTATCCATTGGGGTGTTCTTTTTACCGAAAAAATATTGCCTGGATATAAACCATACAAATGAGAAATATGACGGTGCGGATGTTCCGTTTGTGCCCAGTCATCCATCCACTCTTGTAATGTGCCGTCTTTAGCGATTTGAGGAGGTACGAGTTGTTGCCGTATTTCCTTTATTTTTTCCGCAAAATCTTTATCCATGTTCATAATTTCAGTTGCCCTGATATAATATGAAAATAAATCATTGAGCAATTGCATGTCAATAGATGAACCTGCACAAATAGAAGTGCCGGGGAGAAAAGAGCCTGTTACTTCATCAAAATATTTTCCATTGCCCGGGCTTGCCGGAAAATTTTCCGGTGATGTAGATGGATTTGTTACCAGCCATTTTCCATTCGGATGTTTTATTAAAAATTCAGAAAAAAACTGAACAGCGCCTTTGATGACCGGGTATATTTCGCGGAGGTATTGTGTATCTCTCGTATAAAGAAAATGTTCCCACAAATGAGTACATAGCCATGCGCCGCCGGTTGTAAATGTACCCCAGGTAGGGCCATCCATTGGCGCGGCTACACGCCATAAATCTGTATTCTGGTGAAAGACCCAACCGTTGCAGCCATAATGTTCTTTGGCAACCTGCGATCCCTGGTCTGTTAATTCAGTAACCATTTTTATCAATGGCTCTGCGCATTCCGCAAGATTGGATGATTCTGCCATCCAATAGTTCATCTCCGTATTGATATTAGTGGTGTATTTGGAATCCCACATCGGGTTCTGATTATCATTCCATATTCCCTGCAGGTTAGCAGGCTGTGTACCGGGTCTTGAAGAACTGATTAAAATGTAGCGGCCAAACTGGTAAGCTAATGCGGCCAGCGATGGATCAGAAATGGTTGTATTATTTTCTTTTCTCTCATTGGTTGGCAGGTAAGAGTTTTCAGTAACAGGTAAGCTGAATGAAAGCCGGTTGAACAATCGTTGATAGTCGCTGATATGGCGTTCGCGTATTACATCATACGATTTGTTTGCGATAGCTGCGAGGTATTCTTCCACCCGTTGATGCGCATCAGCACTTACGTCTTTATAATTAACAAAATTGGTAGCAGCAACAATATACAGCGTAACAGCAGTTGCGTTTTCAACAATCAATGTATAATCATTTACGCTTACTGTTCCGCCTTCAGTTATAGCTTTTACTCTTGCTTCATATCGCAGTTTACCTTCTACACCCATATAGTCAGCCGACTTGCCTGTTAATACCAATTCTCCTTTTGCGTTTCCATTCATTTGAAAATAGTCGGTGGCATAGTTGGAATGTGCCTGGTTCCTTACACCGCGAAGATTTGCACTGAAAGAAATTTTTCCTGGCTGATCTGCAGATAGCCGTATCGCGATAACCTGGTCCGCAGCGGAAGAAAAAATATCCCGCCTGTATGTTACACCATCAGATACATATTGTACGCTGCTGATACCTGTGTTAAGATCAAGCCACCGGTAATATGCAGCAATTTCTTTTTCATTTGTAAAGAAAAGATGCAGGTTGCCAAGTGACTGATACTTCTGCTGCTCTACCGGGTATCCCATTAGTGTGCGGCCATACAAATTATGCGCTTTCAGGTATTCACCTTTGAAAATGAGTTGTTGTATTTCCGGTAGCGATTTATATCCTCCCTTCACAACAGTAGAATAAGGCCCGCCACTCCAGTAAGTATCTTCATTGAGCTGTATTTGTTCTTCGTTGTTTCTTCCGAATATCATTGCGCCAAGCCGGCCATTACCTACCGGCAAAGCATCTTCCCATTTTGCGGCAGAGCTTTTATACCAAAGCAGTGTGGAAGGGTTAAATGATTTTGCCTGTATTGTCTTGCCGATTTCGCTTTCCTGTGCATCCGCAGTACAAAAAGACACAAGAAGCAGAATGAAAGGAAAGTATAGTTTGAAAGAATAGGATAAAATAAAAATTCTTTTATCACTCATGTGTTGTGGTTTACAGGAAAATAATTAAACAGTACAAGCCCGATGCCGGGATCGTAATACTAATTTCAGTAAGTTTATACTCCCTGCAAAAAATTAATATGAAAAGAATTTTGAAAAACAATTTCAGCATCCTGCTTGTCTTAGCTTTTATTTTTTCCGCGTGTAAAAGCACAACCGGGCCATCACATGATACTAATGTTGGATTGTTTTTACCGGATGATCTTGAAGCAACACTATGGGCAGAGTCGCCTATGTTTTATAATCCTACCAATATGGATATTGATGCCCGCGGCAGGGTATGGGTTACAGAGGCAGTGAACTACCGCAACTTCAATAATGATTCCACGAAATTTCTGCACCATTCCAAAGGAGATAGGGTGATGATACTGGAAGATACAAACGGAGATGGGGTGGCGGATTCATCAAAAGTATTTGTAGAAGACACAAGTCTCGTTTCTCCCATGGGCATCGCTGTTATGGGAAATAAAATCATTGTTTCCTGCGCACCGAACCTTATTGTATATACAGATGAGAATGGTGATGATGTTCCTGATAAAAAAGAAATACTGTTAACCGGTTTCGGTGGTCACGATCATGATCACTCATTGCACGCGGTACTCGGTGGCCCTGATGGTAACTGGTATTTCAACACAGGTAACGCAGGCCCGCATATTGTTACTGATAAAAAAGGATGGACACTTCGATCGGGTAGTGTGTACACAGGAGGTACTCCCTGGAATGATAAGAATGAAGGCAACATGAAAAGCGATGATGGAAAAGTATGGGTAGGTGGCCTGGCATTAACCATAAAACCAGATGGAACAGGATTGAATGTAAAAGGCCACAACTTCCGCAATGCATATGAGCTAACCATGGATTCAAATGGTGATATGTGGCAGAATGATAATGATGATGA
>JAEUVI010000305.1 GCA_016787105.1 Chitinophagaceae bacterium
GATGTACAAACTGCATGCTGCTTTCCTTTTTACCACGAAGAGAAGAATGAAATTCGGTACAGCCTGTTTTTTCAGCAAGCATTTTAATATTCTCTTTTCTTACCCCGCTGCCCGGCATTATAATAATGCGATCGTCAGCTACCCTATTCAACTCTGCTATCAAATCGACCGCGTCGGGGGCTGAAGGCTTCTGGCCTGAAGTAAGAATCCGCTCACAACCTATTTGAATCAATTGTTCCATTGCTTCAAACGGATCGCGGCAACGATCGAATGCACGGTGAAATGTAACTCCCAATGGGTAAGCCGCTTCAACAAGCTGTGAAATTCTTTTTATATCAATAGTTCCATCTATATTCAACAAGCCAATGACTACTCCGTCACAACCAAGTTCTTTACACAACTTCACATCGTTCAGCATAATGCCGAACTCTTCATCTGTAAATAAAAAATCACCTCCTCTCGGACGGATAATTGGATAAATTAAAATATCAAACGCTTCCCGGCATGCACGAATATGACCATAAGACGGGGTGGTGCCGCCTTCAGCAAGATTGGCACAAAGCTCAATACGATCTGCACCACCTTCTACCGCAGACCTGGTAGTAAGAAAGTCGGAAGTAGCTATCTCAATAATATATTTCCTATCCATATTTAGCTAAAGTCAAAGTAAAAACTAAAATCCTGCTGGCTGAAAATGTTTCCTGAACCAAAAGAAAGCTCACTTTTTCTAATCAACTAGTCCAGCTTTTCGCATTCACCAGCTTTTCCACATCATTACTTTTTATCGCATAGCTGAACCCTTTATGAATAGCAAATGCTCCCACCTGCCCCTTTTTATTCAGTGCAAGAAAAGCTACCTGTATATCTTTGATTTTGTCTTTCTTAATTCTGACAATCCGTTCAATCGCTTTTTTACAAGCAGCTTCTGGAGATAATCCCTGCCGCATCAACTCAACCACAGTATGCGAACCACTCACACGTATTACATCTTCTCCTTGTCCCGTAGCAGTACAGGCGCCCACTTCATTATCTACATATAATCCGGCACCAATAATTGGCGAATCTCCAAGCCGGCCGCGCATTTTAAAACCCATTCCGCTTGTAGTACAACTGCCGCTGAGATTACCATTTGCATCCATCGCCACCATTCCGATTGTATCGTGGTTCCATTCACCATTTGCCAGTTTAGCAGGAGCAAAAGATGTAGATGCGTTGCCTTTATTCTCAATATTGATGACAGGTTTATATTCCGATTTTTTCAACCACTCCTCATATGATCTTTGCGCATCCAGTGATAGCTTTTGTTCTTCCAATGGAAAACCTTCGGCTACAGCAAACTGTTGTGCTCCGCTACCAACCAGCATTACATGTGGCGTTTTCTCCATCACTCTTCTTGCCACAGATATGGGATGTTTTATTCTTTCCAGGAATGCGACACTACCACAATTAAAGTTTTCATCCATAATACATGCATCCAGCGTCACAAAACCATCCCTGTCAGGGTTAGCGCCGAGTCCTACGCAACAATTCAATGAATCTTCGGTTACCCTTACCCCTGCTTCCACTGCATCCAGGGCACGTCCGCTCTTTCCCAGTATTTCCCAGGCACCTTTATTAGCTGCCAGTCCGGCATCCCAGGTTGATATCACAACCGGCTTCCCTTTTACAATTGCCGGTGCTTCTGAAGCCCAGGCCTTTTTTCCGATTAGTGCGGCTAATGAACTGACGGCCGAAGCACTAATGAACTTTCTCCTGTTGATCATTGTTATAGTTTAAGTTCCGAAATTAAAGTATTCAGTTGCAATATTTAAATTCAAAAGTTAAAACATTTACCATTTGCAACAACTTTAATACACGGATTCCAGGTAAAAGAATGATTTAAACCAACAAGATTATCTTTGCGCGGTCTTGCCATTACAACTTTTAACAAATAAAAATGAGAATTGAAATTATTTCAGGAAGTGCCCGTACGAACAGTGTAACAAAACGTGTAGCACTTCACCTGTACAAATTGTTTTCTGAAAATACTTCTCACGATATAGGACTGATTGATTTAAGTGTATGGGAATTGCCTCCTCTGCAAAAAGTTTTTGTTTCTGAAGATCAAACGCCGGATCACCTGAAACCGCTTTCAGAAAAAATATTCAACGCCGACGCATACATATTGGTTACGCCTGAGTACAATGGCAGCTACTCTCCTGCCCTTAAAAATTTATTAGACCACTACCCAAAGCAGCATCACAAAGCATTTGGTATTGTAACAGCATCCAATGGCGCATTTGGCGGTATGCGTGCTACACAACAATTGTTACTGTTGGTGCCTGCGCTGTTTGGCGTTGCATCGCCTTATTTACTGATAGTACCGCAGGTTGATAAAAAATTTTCACCAGATGGTGAGCTACTGGAGCAAAGTTTTTCAAATAACGTTCACAATTTCGTTACAGAATTTCTATGGTTATCAGAAAATGTGGCTAAAGAAAAATCCGCTGTAAAAGCGGTATAAAAAAATCCCAGCTAGTAATTTATTATTTATTGTATAATAACTCTATTCCGCAGGATTAGTATCCTATAATACCTTATTGCCTTTATGCCTCGTTTCTTTTTTACTAATCCTTCCACCTCCATTCACCGGCAATCTGCAATGGTTCTTTGAGCCCGCTCTTCAGTAATTTTTCCTTTAAAACATCATCCGGCAAATGCTTTGCTTTTAAATCATGTGAATCAGCAAGACCATACAATAACATTGCACCGAAGCGAACAGTATTTCTAATCTCGTCATCTTTAACCCAACTAAAAACATCGCAATCGGCGTGATAACAATTTAATATTTCCCGGCTCAGGCTACCTGAAGCACCAGCAGTCGGAATACCCTGCAACATAAACGGCTGGTGATCGCTATGCAAGCCAAGACCAATGCGCAAAGTATTTTTAAAAGAAGTATCAATTCCCTGTGCAATCGCACCGATTGATTTTACAAGAATTGAATCTTCATCCGTTCCGGTCGAATATCCTTTTGGATTATTGGTCATATCAAAATTCAGCATGTAGCGAATTTTCTTTAAGGTTCCGTCTTTCAAAGCTTTTTCAATATACGCTTCAGAACCAAGCAACCCTTCTTCTTCTCCCATAAATAAAACGAACTCTATTGTACGCTCCGGCCGGAGCTTCAATGCCGCAAAAGTTCTCGCCATATCAATTACGGCAAAAGAGCCAATTCCATTATCAATAGCACCGGTTGCTAAATCCCAGCTATCAAGATGACCTCCGATTACTATTTTTTCCTCAGGGATAGTTTTTCCTTTAATTGTACCAATAACATTTCTCGCTTTTATTTTACCGGAGAAATTTGTCATATTAATGTCCGCGACTGCAATCTTTGCTTTCATTTGCTCCTTCAACTGCATGCCATCCTCATTACCGATGCACACAGCAGGAATATTAATCAGCTTTCCTGTTACAGATGCTGTACCTGTCAACAAAATTCCTCCTGGTGCGGAATTAAAAAGTATAACACCGATTGCACCATATTTTATTGCCAATGCTGTCTTTTCGGAACGATGAAGATTTTTTAAACCTTCTTTTGAACCTGGCAGTATTCCCAATGATGCAAAAACAATCTTTCCTTTTGCTGCATCAGGATTGGAGAGATAATCTTCTTCCAGTCCATTTCCCATATCAATGAGCTCACCGGAAATAGTCGCTTTCACAGGAGAATGGGCCAATGTGACCGATTTATAGTTCACGCCATTAATCGTAACAGTAAGTGTGCCCCTGCTCCAGCTTTCCGCTTCAAAAACCTGGTAGCGTGTTTGCAACCCATAGGATTTTAATAGCTTAAAGGCATATGCCTCAGCTTTTGCACCATTAACTGATCCGGTTAACCGATGCCCGATTTTCTCTGTTGCTTCTTTTAATGTGCTGTAAGCCCTGGAATGATCGGTTACCTCTTTATCTATCTGGGAAAATATATGTTGCCACGCCGCTTTCTGCTGGGAAAAACCAATAACTGATATTACTAAACACAAGGTTGCTGTTAAAAATCTTTTTCGCATAATCAATATTTCAAAAGATAAACCGACGTTATTAAAACTGCTAAGATATATGTTCCGGATAGCGAAGCGGCGAGGCCTACACTGCTTTTTGATAATTCTTTTGCATATAATTATCCAGGCTTTTTCTTGCCTGTTTCTGAACAGCTTTTTTCATAAAACCTGTCCATCCAAATAAAATCCCTTTCCAGCCTAATGCCTGGCCAATCCATGTACTCAACCGGAATGCATCGCTGTGCTCAACTATTTTCCCTTCATTAATTTTCATAAAGGCCTTGATATTGTTTACTACTTTATTGCCAGTTTTTGAAAACGTATATTTTGCCACCCACTTACAGGTTGCATACTCTTCATCCAGCAGTTCAATATCTGAAAAAGTAAGCGAAAAATCTTTGGCGTTCTTGCATAGCATTTCCCACATGGCCCTCACTTCGTCTCCATGCAACAAACCGAAAACGGGATCATTAAATACTGCGTTTTCACTATAGCAATCCTGCATGGATTTATAATCCAGCTTTTGAAACGCGGAGTAAAACCGGCTGATTACTTGTTCATTGACGTCCATACAAAAAATTAAAGAATGTAAATGTAAGCTGTAAACAAGAATAACCGTATTGCCATTAATATTATTTAACTGACAACACTTTCATGATTCGACGAAATGACCTAATTTGAAAAAAATAATGCTACCATGCCCCAGGAAATTGCAATAAAAAGTTTACACCTCGAATACCGTCTTTGGATTGCTGAATTGAATTTTGATATTAACCTTATCAGGATATTCAATGACCGGTTGCTGGAAATAGGAGAAGAAAATAAATCAGCGGAAACAAAAAAAAAGCTGGAGGATTTAGAAAAAAAATTCGGCATTAGCCGCGATACGATTGACTCGCTGCGCCACCGTATGCACCTCGAAAAAATGAACCTCGCGGCCATAGCCCGGGAAAATGCGAAGCCGGGATTAAAAATTTCCATTCCTGAAAACTATGCGTATATACGGAATGATTTCTTCGAATTCCGCATTTCTTTTAATGATTTGAAAAGCGAATTCCTTCGCTTTGAAAGCCATGCCTCCTGAGCACAATCGTTTCCGCAAAAAAAATATTATTAAGGCCGTTGTTTCGCCATAAACAACGGCCTTTTTTGTACTCTTGCATAAAATATTCTGCATGAAAAGAATCAATGCTTTAATTGTCTTTCTCTTACCATTAATACTATACGCACAGGTAAATATTATTCCTGCGCCGGTAAGCATTAAACAACCAAAAATTGCCAATCTTTTCAATATTACATCTTCCACAAAAATTGTTCTTGAAGGAAGCAATCTTGAAAATTCTGCTAACTTCCTGAATAACTATCTCCAAAAATTCTATGGCATTACGCTGGAGGTAACAAACACAAATGCCGGTAATAATTCAATCGTATTGAATTTTGACCGTATGAATAAAGGTGATGGCGCTTACAATCTCACTGTAAACAAAAAAGGAATTTATATCGGTGGCGACAATGAATCAGGTGTTTTCTATGGCGTACAATCGCTGATACAGCTATTACCTGTGCCTGCCCCCATGCAAAAGACAACAGAAACTAAGCTAAGAATTCCTTTTGTTTCTATTACAGATTATCCCCGTTTTGCCTACCGCGGGCTGATGCTCGATGTTGGCCGCCATTTCCTGCCCGTTGATTTTGTAAAAAAATACATTGATTACCTCGCATTGCATAAAATGAATTATTTCCACTGGCATTTAACAGATGACCAGGGCTGGCGCATTGAGATAAAAAAATATCCCAAACTTACAGAAGTCGGCGCCTGGCGTAATGGAACAATCATTGGCCATTATCCCGGCAAAGGAAATGACAATGAAAGAGACGGTGGTTTTTATACACAGAAGAATGTAAAGGAAATAGTAAAGTATGCAGCAGAAAGATATATAACTGTAGTACCGGAAATTGAAATGCCTGGTCACGCTATGGCTGCCATCGCAGCATACCCTGAATTGAGTTGTTTTCCTGAAGAACCTACCATTAAATATTTTGATAGCCGATCTACCTGGGCAGGTGATAGCAGTGGTAAGCAGGTAATGCAAAGCTGGGGTGTATACAATGACGTATTTGTTCCATCCGAAAATACATTCACGTTTTTGCAGGGTGTGATTGACGAGGTTATCGGATTGTTTCCCTCCAAATATATTCATGTGGGCGGCGATGAATGCCCGAAGGACAACTGGAAACGTTCCGCATTCTGCCAGCAATTGATGAAAGAAAAAGGACTGAAAAACGAACATGAGCTACAGAGCTATTTTGTACAGCGCATGGAAAAGTATATTAACAGTAAAGGAAGAAGCATTATTGGTTGGGACGAAATCCTGGAAGGAGGCCTTGCTCCAAATGCAACGGTAATGAGCTGGCGCGGCGAAAAAGGCGGGATTGAGGCAGCGAAACAAAAGCATGATGTTATCATGACACCGACTACCTATCTCTATTTTGATTATGCACAAACAAAAAACGAAGACTCATTGGTAATTGGCGGCTTTCTGCCATTGGAAAAAGTGTATAAATATGAACCTTATGCAAAAGAATTGACTGCAGAACAGGCAAAATATATTAAAGGCGTTCAGGCTAACTTATGGACTGAATACATAAAATATCCGACCAAAGTAGAATACATGATTTTCCCGAGGGTGTCTGCTTTGTCAGAAATACAATGGAGCCCGAAAGAAAAAAAGAACTGGCCTGATTTTCAGAAACGGATTCAAACGCAGTTTAAAAGATATGATTTGTGGAAGGCGCATTATAGCAAGGCGTTTTATGATTTGAAGGCTAGTGTGATTCCAGCGCCAGACTACAAAGGAGTAATGTGGAAATTAGAATCAAACAATAAATCTGATAAAATCTATTACACATCCTCTTTTGCTGATAGTAACCTCTTTGAATATAAAGGCCCAATTAAGGTAACCAATTTAGGTGGGGAATATCATGCATTTTTACGAAATAAAGAGAATGAAAAAATAGGTTACGGGGTTAAGCAGAAATTCTTTGTTACTAAAGCCACTAATAAAAAAATTATTTTATCAGTTCCTGCATCCGACAACTATCCCGGCAGTGGCCCTTTTACATTAGTTAATGCTGTACAAAATGAAGCAGGTCTGGCAAAGTCAGAAGAATTTCTCGGATACAATGGCACCGATTGCGAAGCGTCCATTGATCTTGGCAGCATACAACAAATCAGTATAGTAAAAGTGCATGTCTTTGACCGCCCTGAAAGCTGGATTTATCGCCCGGCTTTTTTTCATGTAGCTATTTCAAAAGATGGCAGTCAGTACACTACAATGGGTACTTCGGACATATTTGAAGCAACAGGTGATAATGGAAATGGGGTGATGACTGTAAATCAAAAATCAGTTGCAGCCAGGTATATAAAAGTAAAACTGGGTAACTACGGTACGATACCCGCCGGCAATCCCGGTGAAGGCAGCAAAGCATGGTTATTTGTAGATGAGATAGAAGTGAATTAATTATTATTCGTGCCAAGGCACAATGAAACGGCCAAACCGTTATACCAAATAAACCTTTATTTTCGCAACTTCCTTTAAACCGAAACACTTTTAATTATGACAATGGTAGATTCGTTTGAAAAAATTCCTTGTAAAATTTTTGGGGATTTGTACAAGGGCTCTCACTATGTAGCCGGGGAAATAGCAAACCTGATACGGGAAAAACAAAAGAAGAAAGAGACCTGCGTGCTTGGACTGGCAACTGGTTCTACGCCCAAGTCGCTGTACAAAGAACTTGTACGGATGCATAAAGAGGAAAAGCTAAGCTTTAAGAATGTTGTTACATTTAATCTTGACGAATACTACCCCATAGAAAATGATGCGCTGCAGAGCTACAATCGTTTTATGCGTGTCAATCTCTTTGATCATGTTGATATTAATCCTAAAAACATTCACATCCCCAATGGTGAAATACCGAAAGACGATGTAAAAGAACATTGCCGCCAGTATGAAAAAATGATTGAAGATGCAGGTGGAATTGATTTACAGATTCTCGGTATTGGTAATAACGGGCATATTGGTTTCAATGAACCGGGTTCTGGCATTTATTCCAAAACAAGGTTGATTACGTTGGACACATCTACACGTATCGCAAATGCATACGAATTCGCCAATATTTCGGATGTACCCCGCCTTGCAATAACAATGGGCATCAGTACCATTATGAAATCGAAAAAAGTAATACTGATGGCCTGGGGACCGGGTAAAGCTCCGGTGATTAAAAAAGCTGTTGAAGAAGATGATACCGAACATGTGCCAGCATCATTATTACAAAATCACGAGAATGTAACATTCGTAATAGATGAAGGAGCAGCAGCTGAATTGACAAGAAATAAATCACCATGGCTTACCGGTGATTGTGAATGGACAGATAAGATGATTAAGAAAGCTGTAGTAAATATGGCTTTAAAACTAAAGAAACCTGTTCTGAGTTTAACAACTTCTGATTACAATGAATATGGTTTAAGTGATTTACTTGTTGATCAGGGAGATGCTTATGAACTCAACCTGAAAGTATATTACATGTTACGTGACAGCATTACCGGCTGGCCTGGCGGCAAACCTGATTATAAATTAGAAACACACCCTGAGCGATCGGAGCCTTACCCAAAAAGAGTTATTATATTCTCACCACACCCTGACGATGATATTATCAGTATGGGTGGCACATTTCAGCGGCTGCATGATCAGGGGCATGATGTGCATGTAGGCTACCAAACCAGCGGTAATATCGCAGTAACTGATGAGTTTGTAACCCGCTTTCTGGATTTCGCGGTAGGCTTCGAGCAAATCGCAGGTATTGATACCAGTAAGTCTGGTAAGATATTATCAGATGCACGTAAGTTTATTGCCAATAAGAAATCAAACCAGATGGATACGCCAAAAATCCGTGCTATAAAGGGTTTGATACGCCGCTGCGAAGCAGCAGCGACTTGTCGCTATGTTGGCATCAAAGATGAAAACATCCATTTTCAAAATTTACCTTTTTACGAAACAGGTACCATTGAGAAAAAGCCAATGGGCGAAAAGGATATAAAAATTACGATGGACCTGTTGCGTGAGATAAAACCACAGCAGGTGTATTGCGCAGGCGATTTTGCGGATCCGCATGGCACACATATTATTTGCTTCAATATAGTTCTCGAAGCATTAAAACGGATTAAAGCTGCGGGTGATTATTGGATCAATGACTGCTGGCTATGGTTGTACAAAGGCGCATGGCAGGAATGGAATATTGAAGAAATAGAAATGGCAATACCAATGAGCCCCGACCAGGTTATGAAAAAACGTTTTGGAATTTTCATACACCAGTCACAGAAGGATTCTGTTCCATTCCAGGGAAGTGATGCAAGAGAATTCTGGCAGCGTGCAGAAGAAAGAAATGCGGGTACAGCAAAAATATACGCTGATTTGGGATTGACACACTATGCAGCTATCGAAGCTTTTGTAAGATGGCAGTATTAAGAAGCAATTAAAAAATCAAAAGTAAAAAAGCCTGTAAGAACAGGCTTTTTTTATTGACTATAGACTATTGTCTAAAAACTCGTTTGTCCTTCGCGTACTTTTATTTTCTTTTTTGATTTCTTTTTTTCGTAGTCAAGTACAGCCTGCGGTTTAGTAGTCTTCCTTGTAGAGTCTGATTTTGCTTTTGAAGTATTGTCTGAAACGTCAAGCGGAGTCATTTCATCTTCACCGGCACCACCACTACCAGGTTTATCCAACCACCATTTTTCTGTTTTCTCTACACGGCCGGTAGAGGGATCATAGAATGTCCATGTACCATGCTTTAATGTATGTCCTTCCAGTTTTACTACCTGCCTGTCTATTACTTTTGTAGGGTCATTTAAATCATATATATCCACGGTATCATAAGGATTATCGGGGTTCACCGCTTTCCAACTCTCCTCTCTCAATAGCTGACTTGTGTTGGTGAAATATACATTTTTACCGTCCTTATTTCCCCAGTGATAATTTTCCATAGCGATTAAATCTCCCATCAGCGAATACTTTCTCCAAATACCTTCTTTCTTATCATTTACATAGTAGCCTTCTTCTTCAAAACCAGGTTCACCACGCAGTTCATCGTAATGTGATACCCACGGACCTTGCTTTTGCCCTTTCATATCTACACGGTTCAGTGTATCACCTTTTACGCCGATAATGTAGCTTTTCAGTTGAGAAAAACAATTGGCAGAGATTAAAAGGAACAAGCCTAACAATATTTTCATAAACCAGGATTTATCAATAATATAAACGCAGGACTGAGTTATTTTATTCGTTATACCTCATCAAATTTCATGCAGGTATTTCAATAGGATTATACTATTGTATTCATAATCAATACCGCGTGGAAATTTAACATACTAAGCTCCGCCAAAAAAGACTTGTACTTTACCTGGAAGGTTGTAAGGAAAGAAGATATTCAATCGCCAATTCATACCCCTTCAATCCCAACCCAAAAATGCTGCCGGCTGATTTGCCTGACACATGAGAAAGTTTTCGGAAATCTTCCCGTGCATGTACATTGGAAATATGCACTTCAACAACGGGGGCTTTTATCGCAGCTATTGCATCACCGATTGCAACAGAAGTATGCGTATAGCCTGCGGGATTTAAAACAATACCATCGTACTCGTATCCTACCCTTTGCAATTCATTGATCAGCTCGCCTTCTACATTGCTTTGAAAGTAAGAAAACTCAACAGAAGAGTGTTTACTCTTCAGCCGTTCCATGAATTGCTCAAACGGGATATTGCCATAAATATCCGTTTCTCTTTTGCCAAGCAGGTTAAGGTTAGGACCATTGATGATACTGATTCGCATACTGCTAATGTACGCTAATTAGCGTTCTTGATTAGAGTGATAAAGTCATCAAATAAATAACGGCTATCCTGTGGCCCGGGTGTG
>JAEUVI010000346.1 GCA_016787105.1 Chitinophagaceae bacterium
ACCAAATCATTGCCGGAAGGCGATGCGCTGTATACAGGCGCTTCTGTTAAAATAAAAGACGACCTGATAAGCAATAAAAAAAAGAAAAACCTGTACAATGAACTGGAAGCACTGACAAGGCCCAGGCCGAATAAAAAAATACTGGGAATACGTTTCAAACTTTTTATGTACACGCTGGCCGGCAATACAAAAAAAGAAAAATCATTCAGCAATTGGATAAAAAATAAATTTGGTGAGCCGCCGGTTTTACTAAGCGATGTTAATACGGAATACAACTCCAAAATACTGCAAAGTGATCTCGAAAACCAGGGATATTTTCAAGCAAAAGTGACGGGTGATACCACAGTAAAGAACAGAAAAGCTTCCGCAACATATACGGTAACTACAGGTTTGCAATACCATATTAATGCCATCAGTTTTCCACACGACAGCAGCGCTCTTTCACGCAACATATTGGAAGACTCATCAAAAACATTATTGAAAAAAGGCGATGCGTTTAACCTTGCTCTTATAAAAGCTGAACGTGAACGGATTGATGCTTTTCTAAAAGAAAAAGGCTTTTATTATTTCAGCCCTGAATTTATTATTGTACAGGTGGATACAACTATCGGCAATCAAACTGTGAACCTTTATCTAAAACCAAAAGCACAAACTCCCGGGCAGGCCAAAAAAATATACTCCATAAATGATGTGTATATTTTCACCAACTTCCGCTTAAACAATGTACAGAATACGGACACATTGAAAAAAGACGCTGTCTTTTACAAAGGCTATTATGTTATTGATAAACGAAAACAATACAAGCCAAAAGTATTTGAGCTTTCCATGCAGTTTGATCCCGGTGATGTATACAGCCGCACCGAACACAATCAAACGATCAGCCGGTTAGTAAACCTCGGCCTTTTCAAATTTGTAAAAAACCGTTTTGAACCAGCATTGGGAGATACATCAAAATTAAATGTCTACTATTACCTCACTCCTTTTCCAAAAAAATCATTGCGGGGTGAAGTAAATGGCAATACAAAATCAAACAACCTTACCGGCACATCGCTTACACTTGGATGGCGAAACAGGAATACATTCAAAGCCGGCGAATTATTTACCATTGACGGAACAGGCGGACTTGAATATCAATACAGTTCTAAACTTAAAGGATATAATACATACAGGGCCGGCCTCGAAGCCAATCTTATTTTCCCACGTTTTATTATACCATTTTATAAGATAAATACCAGAAGTGCTTTCGTACCGAAAACAACCTTACTATTAGCATACGACATACTGAACAAAAGAAAACTATACAGTCTTAACTCATTTCGCTTTTCGTATGGATACAACTGGAAAGAAAATATAAAAAAAGAACACCAGCTTAACCCGGTTGCTATTACTTATGTGCAGCCGCTGAATGTAACCCAACAGTACGAGGATAGCGTTAAGAACAATCCAACTCTTGCAAAGACAATAGAAAAGCAGTTCATACTGGGCACTACTTATAACTACAATTATAATGGCCTGATAGTTGACAAACCGGGCGGAAGTATTTACCTGAATGGCAATCTCGATTTATCGGGTAATATTGCAGGCCTGCTATCCGGGGCTGACGTAAAGAATAATAAACCTGTTAGCATTGCAGGTGCGCAGTTTTCTCAATACATACGCCTGGAAGGTGAAATGCGGTATTACAACAGGCTTTCTTCAAAAACCATATGGGCCAATAAATTGATTGCCGGGTTTGGATATCCTTACGGAAACTCAAGAGAACTTCCGTTTATAAAACAATTTTTTTCCGGGGGCAATAATAGTATCCGTGCATTCAGAAGCAGATCTGTTGGGCCGGGAACCTATGTTGACACATCGCAAACAAATTTTCTACCCGATCAATCCGGAGATATAAAATTAGAATTCAGTACAGAGTTGCGACAGAAACTATTCAGCATTGTTCATGGCGCAATATTTTTTGATGCAGGTAATACATGGCTATACAATGATAATCCTGACAAACCAGGCGCGAAATTCAGCAGTAACTTTCTGAAAGAGCTGGCTGTAGGTACAGGTGTTGGCCTCCGATTTGATCTTACTGTTTTAGTATTAAGACTGGATCTCGCCTTTCCACTGCGTAAACCTTACCTACCCGATGGAAAGCGATGGGTAATAAACAACATACAGTTTGGCGATCCGGATTGGCGGAAGGAAAATTTAATCCTCAACCTTGCAATTGGTTATCCTTTTTAAACGGGTATGGTCATTGGTGTATAAGAAAAAAATATATTTCACAAACGTTAAAAAAGAAATTATAAAATTGAAATAGTATTGAATTTTAAAATTCTGAATCACGGGAATAATTTTTGAAAAAGATTGAAATATGCTTCACTAAGTAATAGCATTTAACCGCATGTAGACAAACATCCACATTTTAAACAAAAAAAATTTTTATGAAAGCATTGGGTATTATTCTAATTATTGCAGGAATTCTTATGATGGTTTTCAGAAGTGTAAGCTTTACTGAAAAGAAGAAAGTAGTTGACCTTGGTCCTGTTGAAATCAATAAGAATGAAAAGAAAACAATTGGCTGGCCGATTTATGCAGGAGGAGCAGCAATAGCCGCAGGCGCTCTTATTCTTATCGCTGGCACCAAGAGGAAATAGCTATCGTCTATTTTTCAGCAGTTAGCCTCAGGTTTGAGGGCTTTGTATTATTTTTTCATTATTCAAATAGCCTTTCCTTTTATCATCCTTTTTAAAACCATTTGCTGCCATATATAAAAAGTTGATGGCTGTAAATGAAATGAAAAGCCCCGGCACTTAGCTTGCCCGGGGCTTTTTAAATACACCACCATCCACCTGAAAATGGTCCGATTAATATTGTTGAATATTTACGAAAATTGTGCCGTCTATTTTATGTATGATCTTTTGAAAGCGTTGAATTCAATACTGCTGCTGATTGGCGAGTAAAAGAAGTCCATAAAGTATATTTTGTAATTCCTTGTCAAGGTTAAAATGTGGATAAGATTTCCCATACAAGGCTATAAGTCTTTTTCATTCAGATTTATAACCTAAAACGGGGTAAATTTGCGCCCATCCATTTTAAGACTGCACCGCGCAATGAAAGAGAAACTTAAGCAACTGGCTACGGATCTGGAAGGTGAATTTTATTATGATAAGGTAATGCGGACACTCTACGCCACAGACGCGTCCGCCTACAGGGAAATGCCACTGGCTGTTGCCATTCCAAAAACCATACATGATTTAAAAAAACTCATTGCCTTTGCAAGAAAAGAAAAGACATCGCTCATTCCCCGTACTGCCGGTACTTCTTTGGCCGGGCAGGTAGTAGGCAAGGGAATCATAGTAGATGTTTCAAAAAACTTTACACAAATACTGGAACTGAATACAGAAGAAAAATGGGTACGTGTGCAGCCCGGCGTGATCCGGGATGAACTGAACATGTTCCTGAAACCGCACGGCTTTTTGTTTGGCCCTGAAACATCTACCGCTAACCGTGCGATGATTGGCGGTATGGTGGGCAACAATTCATGCGGCTCCAACTCCGTAGTGTATAGAAGTACCAGGGAGCATTTGCTGGAGGTAAAAACATTACTGAGCGATGGATCGGAAGCAGAATTCAAAGCCATCAACATTGATGATTTTCATAAAAAATGTGAAGGTGATACGCTTGAAGCAACGATATACAAAACAGTACGAAGTTTACTGAGCAACTACGATAACCAGGTAGAAATAAGAAAAGAGTTTCCCAAAAAATCTGTTGAAAGAAGAAATACAGGCTATGCAGTTGATGTGCTGTTAGAGTCGGCGCCCTTTACAGCCGGAGAACCTGATTTTAATTTTTGTAAACTTATTGCAGGCTCAGAAGGCACATTAGCTTTTATTACTGAAATAAAACTAAACATTGTACCCCTGCCACCCAAAGAAAGCGGGTTACTTTGCGTTCATTTCAATTCTATTGATGAATCGTTACGAGCCAATCTTATTGCATTAAAATATAATCCTGCTGCCAGCGAGCTGATCGACCATTATATACTGGAATGTACTAAAGGGAATATCGAACAAAGCAAAAACCGTTTTTTTGTCCAGGGAGATCCGGGCGCCATACTGGTTGTTGAGTTTTTAAGAAATTCGAGAGAAGAAATAAAAGAAATAGCCACAAAAGTAGAAAATGAAATGAAAGCGGCTGGCTTAGGCTATCATTTCCCTTTATTATTTGGCGACGATACAAAAAAAATATGGACGCTTCGCAAAGCAGGTTTAGGGTTGCTGAGCAATCTGCCCGGTGATGAAAAAGCAGTGCCCGTTATTGAAGATACTGCCGTGGATGTGAATGACCTCCCGGATTTCATACGTGAGTTCAATGAAATATTGAAGAGATACAACCTGTATTCTGTTCACTATGCGCATGCGGGCAGCGGCGAAATACACCTGCGCCCTATTATTAATTTAAAAACAAAAGAAGGCAATCAACTATTCCGCAGCATAGCTGAAGAAATAGCTACGCTTGTAAAAAAATATAATGGTTCATTGAGTGGTGAACATGGCGATGGCAGGCTACGTGGCGAATTTATCAAACAAATGGTGGGTGAAAAAAATTATCGATTGATGACAGAAATAAAAAAAGTTT
>JAEUVI010000360.1 GCA_016787105.1 Chitinophagaceae bacterium
TATTTCACTGGAGCCGCTACCAGAACCGATTCTTATAGCTGCATACGGAGCCCACACTGTGCCAAGCCACTTAGTAGTATTGCTGCCTGATGAACCATTCGCAATATTCCATGCTACAGTTTTATCACTGTTGGTAGACCCTGTACCATGTGTTTCGGAGTATATCCTTGACGCACTTCCCCCGTTTTTCATTGTGGCCTGCACTTTATCCAATTCCACATCGCCATATATATAAATCATATAAACGCCAGTTGTATTACCGGCGAAATCAAATACAAAATTGTTAGTACCACCCGAGTTTTTAATGGCCTTAAATGTATATGTGCCCGGACCCGTCAATGTCAGTGTTTTGCCACCAGTCATTGTGATATTTCCATATGTTCCCGGATAGATAATCCCCCCGGTGATGGTTGTATCCCTCGCTGAAGGAAAATTTGTAACGGCTGGCATATCTGGCATAGTAGGCAATGAAGGATTCCCCTTAACTTCTCCTCCGGCAGGTTTTGGACCATTGTATGTTGTGCCAACAGGATGCGTTACTACTCCGGATATGGTACCATTGGTAATCGCGATATTCCCTTTAACATCGATATTCTTTTTCAATACTGAATTAGATCCTGCAGAAAATATTGTACCGGTAAGATTTTGTGAATTTGCAGCAGTTATAAACCCACTTACAGTATTTTTATTGGCAAGCACTATCGTTCCTCCACTATATATATTACCGGCAATATTGACTCCACCGGTAGTCTGCACCAACCTGTAGCTACCAACCGCACCGCCATTAATTACAGATGACGACCCTATCTGTACTGCACAACCGGGAGAATTGCAGGGTGTCTGGCCCGGACCTGCGGGACATAAACCATTGCCTCCGAACAATACGAAGTCTGAAATTTTTAGTTGTTGGGAAAAAGAGAGCGTTGGTAATAATATAATGCTCAATGTGAAAACAGCCCACCGTAGTAAGCAAGCAGCAGTTGCTTTTGGATTCATTTCAGTTGTTTTTATGCTTAATGTCGGGCTAAACGGAGGTAATAATTATAAAGTACAGGATAATACAAAGAGGGTTTTCAAAAATAAGATTGTACACCGTTTTTTAAACCAGTGCAGCTTTGCTCACTTTTTCGGGGAATCTCATAAAAATTGAAAATAAATTGGCCGCGCAACAGTAACTAAGGTGTAGAAGGGAACAGATTCGGGCAAATCCAACACACACATACATTTTTCTAAAGGTAGCAAAATGTTTTCATTTAGGTACCTAAAATATCCGCCTGTAAAAAACCGGGAATATTAACAAAAGGCTATCTGCGCTAAACACCATAAGCCACTGTCTCTCTTTTTTGTATATTTAGCCGGTGCGACAAAAGATATTAAGCATTCTCAACATCAGGCAATCCGAATCAAAATACGTATTCGATCTTCTTCCCGTCCAGTTTTTTATAGGTATCGCTACGTCTTTTATAAACATTATTGCTTTTGCCTATTTTATTCATGAGTATTCAATCACCCAGTTGCCATACGGCTATCTTACCGTTGCCGTATGTCTTATTTTGGTTAATATTTTTTACCAGAAACTGGAACACAAATTTCCTCCACTCATATTGCTGAAGCATATCATTACTTTTTCAGCGATTATTATTGTATTGTTATGGGCAGGGCTTCGCTTTGTGAATGAACATGCATTCACTTTTCTGCTATTTGTGTGGAGTATTATTTTCTACATGATTGCAGGCTATGCGTTCTGGGGGCTTGTTTCACTGTTATTTAATGTAAGGGAAAGCAAAAGGGTTTTTTCAATTGTTGGCTCCGGCGATATACCAGCCAAGCTTATCGGGTACCTGAGTGCCTCTTTACTAATGCCATTAATCGGCACTAATAATTTAATCTGGCTGGCTGTCGTATCACTGATAGTAGGGCTTTTTCTGCTCAACAGGGTTATTCATAAAAGAAACTGGGAGCGCATCGTTGATCATTCGCATGTACACGATCATCACATTGATACATCATTGAAAGAAAAAAACCGGTTTACATTTTTCTTTGACAACCCGCTCATCTTTACCATCTCCCTTTTATCACTTATTAGTTATAATGTATTTAACCTTATTGATTTTACATTTTTATCGCAGGTAAAGCTAAAGTATGAAAGCGTACAATCGCTTGCAGCATTCGTAGCCGTGTTGCTTGGTTTGGGCCGCTTAATTGCATTAGTAATGAAGCTCATATTGACGAGCAGGGCGATAGAGCGGCTTGGCATTATTACCTGCCTTTTTATCACGCCGGTAGTGCTGTTTACATTTTGTCTTGTATTTCTTGTTGGGATCAATCACCGGGAACAATACGTGTACGTATTTGGATTAATGGCATTACTTACTGAAGTATTGCGATCTGTAATACAGGAGCCTGTATTTTTTATCCTTTTTCAGCCACTCAAAGAATCTCTTCGTCTTAAAGGCCATATAATTTCTAAAGGGTATATGCTGGCGCCGTCACTGATAATCGTCGGTCTTTCATTAATTATTTTTAACAATACAGGGATCCAGATTACCATACCTCTCACTTTTAAAATTATCATTCTCAACCTTGTTGTATGGGGTATCATTATTTACTTTATCCGCAAAGCCTATTTAAAAACATTGCATGAGTCCATCAGAAAAGGTTTATTCAGCAGCGACGATATACATATTCATGACCAGGCTACTGCAGATATGCTTATCAACAAAGTAAGATCAGGTAAAGAAAATGAAATAATATTCGCATTGAACCTGTTGGAAAATGCTTCACATACTTCATTTGAAAAATTACTTGAAGAACAATTGCAAAGCCCTTTTCAATCTGTACGTGCTTTTGCCCTTGGCCGTATGGATGCGTTGGGTATGCTGAACCCTGCTACACTGCACAAATCGCTTGAGGATGAAACCAGCCAGGAAGTCCGGGATAAAATTGTATCGCTGCTATGCAGGCACGATGAAAAATTTTTACTGGAAGCTTCTAAAAACCTGCACAGCTTTGATAACAATATGAAACGGACTGTAATTGCAGCTTTACTGAACCAGTCAGAATTTACACATCTTTTAGCTGCGGGCAATGAATTGAACCTTCTTATTAACTCAAATGAACCATCAGAAAAACTAATTGCAATAGACATAATAAGCGAACTGAAAAATACACGCTTTACAAATGGGCTGCGACAGCTGATGAAAGACAAAAATATTTCGGTTAAAAGAAATGCTGTTATTACCATTTGCCGGTTAAAACTGATTGAACTGGTTCCTGATATCACTACTTTATTTGAACACCCCATAGAAAAATATCTCGCCATGCAGGGCTTTATTCAATATGGTGATGATTTTTTTATAGAAAACGCGGCACATATAGAAAAGACTTCTGATCAATATGAGGAACTGTATGTAAAAATAGCGGCAAAAATAAAAGGTAATCATTCCACATTATATCTTTTATCAAAACTGGAAGAGCCCATACCTGAAAAGATAAAACTGATACATGCGCTCTGGTCCAAGGAAT
>JAEUVI010000381.1 GCA_016787105.1 Chitinophagaceae bacterium
ATGATATTTATACCGGAAAAGCAAGCGATACGCATCTTCTTTTATGTTACTGTTACAATTGTAAGCTGGACAGCATTACGATTACTCACAAAGACTACTATTAGCTAGCATTCCCGATTTCTTTGTTATAAATAAAAGGCCCTTACCGGGCCTTTTATTTATAAGTGTATGAAGGGAAAATCATTTATCCTGCTCTGCGAAAGCCACCTCTACGGCTTCCCTCATTTCCATTGCTGGTATTTCGTTGCGGAGCCTCAAATCTTCTTTGCTGTGGTTGCTCCTGCCTCCGGTTCATTTCCGGAAATGATTGACGCTGCTGCTGCCTCGGTTGATCAAAGGTTCTTCTTTCCTGACTGGGTAGCTGCTGTTCGAAACTTCTTCGCTCCTGCCTTGCCGGCGCGTTATTGAAGTTCCTGTTGTTACTCTCGTTTTGTATTTCGCGGCGGCGATTATTGAAATCATTATTTTCATTCCGTACGCGGTTTTCGTTTCTGATCTGCGCATCATTTCTTTCCAGTTGCCTTCTTTCCACTGGCATATCTATACCACGCCTGTTATCACGGCTAAAAACATTTCTTTCGTTATTACCACGATTATTATCCGGCTGTCTTACTTCTGCGCTTTCACGCCTGTTTCTCCAATCGATGTTACTATTACCACCACGCTGGTTGAAATCCCCGCCTCTGCGTTGCACATCATTATTTACATTGTCGCTACGCTCTGCCCTTTCGCTAATCGAATTACGACGGCTAAATCCACTATTATCTCTTCTTTCAGAAATTCTTTCGTCAGAATTTGAACTATTATTACGTTGAAAACGATCACCTGCAGCGCTTCTGCGATCAATATTATCATTTCCCCGTGCAATACCATTGTTAGTGCCCCGGTAATTATCAAATCTTCTTGGTGCAATATTCCTATCGCCATCATTGCGCTGTATGGAAGGGCGGTATACGTTCACTTCATTATTACGGAAACCTGATCGACCCGGTGATCCTGCATCACGAACTCTCACAGATCTGATTCGCTCATTCGTGTATCTTTCCACATCACGGCGGCCAGGACCGTTTACAAATACATTTCTCCGATAACTTACATTATTGTTTATGATAGTGGTGTTGTTAATGATAGTTATATTTTGTCTCGGGCTTACACAATAACCACCAATACCATAAGAATTAATATACCTGCTTGGTGCAAAATTCCAATAATCTACAGGACAATTATAATTGCTCCACGAAAAACCAATACTGATATTGATACCAGGCATTATCGGTGCCCAACCATAATAATCGCCGCCACCACGCCATGCTACCCATGCCGGTGACCAGTCATAACCCGGTACCCACATCCAGCCATAAACAGGATCATAAAACCATCGGCCATAGTGGAATGGCGCCCAGCCCCAGGAATAATCAGATACCCACATCCAGTCATAATCATCGTTCCATACCCAGCGACCGTTGGTACTGTAAGGCCGGAAATCAGCACCTTCATCCGGGCACCACACATATCCATAATCAGGATAGTCGATCCAGCGGCCATAAGGGCTTAGTTCGTCGTAAAAGGTTTGGTAAGAAACTTCTCCCATCGGTTGGGCGGATGCTGTATTCCTCAAACCAGCAAACAGCATTATCAAAAATGCCATTCCCGATATTTTCAAAATACGTTTCATGTAAGTAGAATTTTGCTTGTAAGTAAATGTTGTTTTCATCAGACTATTTTCAGTGTTCAACTAATGTTATATGTAAGTTAGATACTATTTTGATGCCGCACCAGCGTCCGTTAGTGGTTTTAATCTTTTATTATGTAAATGATACGCAAAATTTACAGCCGATGCAACCTTTACCAACACGATATTGAATCCACCTCCTATGGCCTAACTTTAATACCTACTTAAAATGCCTTTTATAACTATACTGCAGCAACAAGATATAATGAAGCCGCGGCTAAACTGGCACGATAGCGTACAATTGATTTCTTTGGCAAATAGCTGAAATAAATTAATTGTTTCTACATTGCAGCCTTTTGAAACATTTTAATGGAGCTAAAAGATTATTATAAAATACTTGAGTTGGAACCACCTGCCACTGCAACCCAAATAAAACAGGCGTACAGAAGACTGGCACAACAATATCACCCGGATAAAAATACAGGGCATGAATACGCCAAGGTATATTTCGCAGAAATAAAAGAAGCATACGAAGTATTAACCAACCCCGTAAAAAAGGATCAATACCTGCAACAACGCTGGTATTTGCAAAGCCTTGGTATAAAAAAATTCAGCGACCAGCCTGTTACACCACCTGTTGTATTGAAACAACTGTTAGACCTGAATAAATACATTCATTCTTTGGATACTTTCCGGATGGATCAGGAAAAAATATTTGCGCAACTTTCAGGCATATTATCCGATAATACTATTGATTCATTGAAAAACTTCAACGAAAAAGATATCAACTACCAGGTTACAAGTATTGCGATGCAGATAGCCTCACAGCTATCTCCCAACCATATCAGGAATATAGCAACCCGCCTTAAAAGTTTAAATAAAGGGCATGACAAAACTATCAGCTATATCGACCTTCTTTTAAGCCGGCATGAGAAAAGAACAGTAAAAGAAAAATACAAACCGGTTTTTATTATCCTGATCACCGTCATTATCTGCACGGTCATTTACTTTGCAAGCCGTTGAAAACAGCTATTAACAGTACATCTGTTATCTTTGCAGCATGCATTATGTTTCTGCCGAAGGGTTGACCAAAAGTTATGGTATCACTCCTCTTTTCCACGATATTTCATTTCATATAGAAGAAGGTGATAAAATTGCACTTGTAGCCAAAAATGGTTCCGGTAAATCAACACTGCTTAAAATTTTATGCGGCAAAGAAACCCAGGATGAAGGAAAACTATGGATAAATAAAGATGTGGATGTGGTACTCTTTGAACAGGAACCTTCCTTTGATGAAGAAAAAACAATCCTCGATAATATTTTTTTCCATGCACATCCTGTTATTACAGCCATACGCCAGTATGAATTGATTAGCGAAAGCGGTGATACCGAAAAATTGAATGACGCTATCATCCGGATGGATGAACTGGGAGCATGGGATTTTGACTCCAAGGTAAAACAGGTTTTAGGAAAATTGAAAATTCATAACCTCCAGCAAAAAGTAAATACTCTCAGCGGTGGCCAGCGCAAAAGGGTCGCATTGGCAAAAACATTAATTGATATAGGCTTTGAACATAAGCATGTATTGCTCGTAATGGATGAACCCACCAACCATCTTGATATTGAAATGGTGGAATGGCTGGAGCATTTTCTAAACAAAGAACGCGTAACACTTCTGCTTGTAACACATGATCGCTACTTTCTGGATGCCGTGTGTGAAGAAATATGGGATCTGGATGGAAGTGATATCAATGTTTATAAAGGCGATTACGAAAACTATATTGAAAAAAAAGCTGCCCGGATTGAAAGTGAACCCGCCAGCATTGATAAAGCAAAAAATCTTTACCGCCGTGAGTTGGAATGGATGCGTAAACAACCCAAAGCACGAACAACCAAATCAAAAAGCAGGCAGGACGCTTTTTACGAAACAGAAGCAAAGGCAAAACAGCAGATAGAAGAACAACAACTGCAGCTACAGGTTAAAATGAACCGGCTTGGCGGAAAAATTATCGAACTGAAAAAAGTATATAAAAGTTTTGGCAATAAAATAATCCTGAAAGGTTTTGACTATACATTTAAGAAAGGAGAACGTGTTGGCATTATTGGAAAAAACGGAGCAGGCAAATCTACTTTTCTTAATATTTTACAGAATATAGAAATGCCAGACAGTGGAAAAATAAATGTAGGCGATACGGTAGTCTTTGGTAATTATTCCCAACAGGGGTTGATTGTAAAAGAAGACATGCGTGTAATTGAATTCGTAAAATCAATAGCTGAAAATTTTCCACTTGCATCAGGAGGCTCATTGAGTGCTGCACAGTTTTTACAACTCTTCTTATTTGAACCTGATAAGCAATATACTTATATCAGCAAATTAAGCGGGGGAGAAAAGAGAAGGTTACATTTACTAAGTATCCTTTTCCGGAACCCGAATTTTTTAATTCTCGATGAGCCAACAAACGATCTCGATCTGCCAACTCTCGCAGTACTGGAGAATTTTTTAAGTGAGTTTCCCGGCTGCCTGGTAATAGCTTCTCATGATCGTTACTTTATGGATCGGCTCGTTGATCATTTATTTGTTTTTGAAGGCGATGGTGAAATAAGAGATTTCCCCGGCAACTATTCTTTGTACCGGATAGAAGAACTGAAAAAAGAAACAATAGCAAATAAACCTGAAGTAAAAACACAAACCAACACTTCGAATTCATCAGCACCTGAAATAAAAAAGAAAATCTCTTATAAAGACAAGAGAGAGTTTGAAACTCTTGAAAAAGAAATAGCTGATTTAACCAGAGAAAAAGAAACGATCCATCTAAAATTCAATGATGGTAATCTGCCATTTGATGAACTTCAGCAACTCTCGCAACGCATCACAGAAGTAACAAGGCAACTGGATGAAAAAGAAATGAGATGGCTGGAACTCAGCGAAATTGTTTAATTGTTTAATCATTGCCCACCCCGGTCCCCAGAATGCCGCAATGGTAGAAAATACAGCTCAGTCTTGCATTCTGCTACATAGGATTTTAATTGCTTTTATTACGTATACATTAAGATAATCAGTCAATTGCGATGAATACGTATTCCTACGAAGGCCTTATATGGCGGCATTTTTAAAGTTTTAATCTTCTTTAATTTAACTATTGCAAATAGGAATAATCTTTTTTATCTTTATACTTGAATTTTCATCCGACCCTGTAAAACGCAGCAGTTTCTTTTAAACAACAGAACCATCTATCCCGTATCTGCTTTGGGAACCAGTTAACCCGATTGTTCATTTTAAAACTTCTGTGGATGAAAAAACTCAACTCATTTTTGCACGACGAAAAGGTTCAGGGCAACATTATTATTGCAACAGTATTTATTGCAATCACAGCTATTTTGATTTTTACCTGGAATAAGTAAAAATCGTAAACGTACCTGACTCTAGCTCCTGACCTTTGCCAGGAGCTTTTTTATTTTCTATCTATCACTCTACATATTACATTATCACCAACTAAATACTATTAGAAAATATACGATGAGCAGAATAATTACAAACAAGTTTTTTATAATAACAGTTTGACTATTAATCAATGGAAATAAAAGAAAAACATTTTACCAACAAATTCAATATTCTATCGTGTTTCAACGCTTTGATACTTGGTGGTTTTTTGTAAATTAGCATTAGCTATTTGATTATTTCACATCCATAGCTCCTGCGAAATACCCTCTATTTTAATCGTACCCAATCTCCTCTGCAAAGCTCCCGTATCGGATTTTTTAATGAAAACTTATTTTATGCGCAGGAATTTCACTCCCGATCAAGAACTGGTGGATCAACTTCTTTCAGATGACACCAATGCATTCGAAGAGCTGTATCGCCGTTACTGGTATTCATTGTATTCCTATAGTATCAGCAAACTGAAATCAACTTCAGACGCAAAAAGGATCGTGCGAAATGTATTTGTATCATTATGGAATGAAAGAAACAGGCTGCCAGTCAATTTTTCTTTGTCATCTTATCTCTATTCAGAAGTGAGAAGTGAAGTAATAAAATGTGTAAATACTAAAATAGAAACTGAACCCGAAAATAGCGTCATAGAAAATCAGATATTGCCAGGCTTTAATACAACAGAATTGTACAAGGCCCGCCGGCCGGTTACGCACAATACAATATATCCAAAGCCCGGCAGGTTGCGCCTTTCGGTAACGACTATCGCACAAAAAGAATCGTGGTTTGAAAAACAATATGGACGTACCGGACTCAAAGGGTTAAAACACGTTTTGCAAACAATGCTTAATTTTTAGTACCGTAAAACATAATTATGAAAACAGAAATCTTACATAAAAAACTGACACGCTATATAGACGGACACGCACTTCCGGCAGAAACCAAACAAATTCAAAACTGGCTTTCTATTGTAGACAAAAGCGAGCTGCAAATGTCTGAAAACGATAAAATAACTTTAGAAGAAGAGATTCTTGCAGAAATACAGGCTTACACAGCTTATCCTTTATTGTTTCCAAAATCAAAGCCCTGGTGGCATCGAATCACAGGCGCCTGATAGTTATTTTATTATTTGCTTTATTAAACAATCCTGGACAAAATAATTCCGGTTGCCACAGCCGCGTTTAAGGACTCGGCTTTGCCGGCTTTCGGAATTGTTATTTTTTCTGTGGCAAGTTTCATGATATCAGTACCTATTCCTTTGGATTCGTTGCCGATAACAAGTACTCCTTCAGTTATTTTTCCTATTTCATTTATATTTTTCCCATTCAGGGCTGCAGCCATTATTCTCACATTTTGTTTTATAAGCCACTCCTTTAAATCTGTATACATAACCGATACCCGTGCAATACTACCCATGGTAGCTTGTACAACTTTCGAATTATAAATGTCCGCAGATTCATGACTGGCTACAATTTGCCTTATGCCAAACCAATCTGCAATCCGGATAATGGTACCCAGATTACCAGGATCCTGTATTGTATCAAGAGCTATAGTTAATTGCCCTTTAGTATCAAAGCTTGTAATATTAAATTTCTTTACAATCACTACTACCTGGTTTGGAGCAGGTAATTGTGAAATCCGTTCCAGTTCTGCTTCATCTATTTTCACGAAATCCTCGCTTCCTTTCAATTTTATATTTTCATTTATCCACTTTTCTACTGCATAAACCGTTACTATATTTTGCGGCATTTCTGAAATAAGTTCCAGTACTGTTTTTGGTCCTTCCGCAATGAAGAGGCCTGTTTCATCTCTGAATTTTTTATGGCCTAAACTTTGAATATATTTGATCTGCGATTTACTGAGCATATATTTATCTTTAATCACTTTATGGTACATGAAAAGCCCAGGAAATATTTAAATGCGTCGTCCTTTATCACCTTGCTACTTTTTTGCATTTTTCTTTCTTCCTGTGCGGTAAAAAAATTTCACCCCTACCAGC
>JAEUVI010000388.1 GCA_016787105.1 Chitinophagaceae bacterium
GCACATCTTACATCAGACATTCTCATTGGTGTTTTCCAGCCTCTCTTTAATGCTTCTCTTATGAAAGAATGGGCTGCTGCAAATGTTACAACTTTTTCAATGGATATGCTGCCACGTACCACCCGTGCGCAATCAATGGATGTGCTCAGCAGCCAGGCGAATATTGCAGGGTATAAAGCGGTGATTACTGCTGCAAATCTTTATCCGAAATATTTTCCAATGTTCATGACAGCAGCGGGTAGTATTGCGCCTGCAAAGGTGCTGATACTTGGTGCTGGTGTAGCAGGGCTGCAGGCAATTGCTACAGCAAGAAGGTTGGGTGCGGTAGTAGAAGTGTTTGATACAAGGCCTGCCGTAAAGGAAGAAGTAATGAGCCTCGGTGCAAAATTTATCGAAGTAGAAGGCGCTGCTGATGCAAGTAAGGCAGGAGGATATGCAGTAGAACAAACTGAAGAATACAAACAGAAACAACAACAAAAAATAGCTGAAAGTGTAGCAAAAGCGGATATTGTTATTACTACCGCGCAGATACCGGGTAAGAAAGCGCCGTTATTGATTACGGAAGAAATGCTGAAAGCAATGCGCAATGGTTCAGTGATTATTGATTTGGCAGCTGCTACGGGTGGCAATACCCCTTTCACTAAAAACAATGAAACGGTTACCTATAACGGAGTGAAGATACTCGGTGATTCATCGCTTGCAGCAACGATGCCCTCAGATGCAAGTAAATTGTACGGAAAAAATATCCTGAACTTTTTGCAACTTATTATTGATAAAGAAGGAAAAATAAACCTGAACTGGAATGATGATCTGGTAAAAGGCAGTTGTATTACACATGGGGGAGAGGTAGTGAATGAGAGAGTGAAGAGTTTGTAGTTTCGGGTTATAGCATTACTATTAAGCTTTCGTTGCGTCGCACACTTGTACGTTCAGTTCTTTGTTCAACAATATTTCAAAACAATAAAACACTTACTGCTATCAGGGCTGTGGGTGGAAAGCCTTCCGCCAACTGGCGGAGAGGTTTGGAGGGGCCATATGTTACAATGGATTCAACAGCACCAGGAAATGATATATATCGTTATCCTGATGATTTTTGTAGGGATAGAGGTGATAGGCCGTGTGCCATCTGTATTGCATACACCGCTGATGAGTGGTGCCAATGCCATTCACGGTGTTGTAATCATCGGAGCTATAATCGTAATGGGTAAAGCTGAGCATGATAATTATCTCGCATTGATATTGGGTTTTTTAGCCGTGATTTTAGGAACATTAAATGTGGTGGGTGGATTTGTTGTGACAGATAGAATGTTAGAGATGTTCCGCTCCAAATCAAAACCAAAAAAATAAATCAGAAAACCGAAATCCTAAATTGGGAGAGCCGAAAAAGAAATATGATTTAGAAGAAAGAACAGAGAAATTTTCAATAAGTACAAGGAATTTGTGTGTGAGACTGAAGAAAGATGTTTTAATACAGAATATATAAGACAACTAGTAAGATCTGCTGGTTCTGTAGCGGCAAACTATATTGAGGCGAATGAAAATCTTGGGCCCAAAGATTTAAAAATGAAAATAAAGATTTCAAGAAAAGAAGCGAAGGAAAGCAGGCTTTGGTTAAAGCATATACTTGTTTATGGGGATATGGAAATTGAAGCAGAAAAGGATAAGCTGATAAAAGAAACAATCGAGTTGGAAAATATTTTCGGAGCAATATTGAGAAAATTGGAATAGAGATAAACTGCTAAGTGGCGAACTGTCCTTTTTTCGGATTTCGATTTTTTTATTTTCGGATTTATATTGGAATGTATGGGTCTTAATATTCTTACTCTGTGCTATCTCGTTGGATCGGTAACATTTATTTTAGGGTTAAAAATGTTATCCAATCCTGCGTCTGCAAGAAAGGGAAACCTTATTGCAGCTGCAGGTATGACGATTGCTATTCTCGCAACTATCTTTTTATACAAAGACGAAGATGGTAATAGCCTCCATAATTACGGATGGATATTCGGCGGTATTATCATTGGTGCAATAATCGGAGTATTGGCTGCAAAAAAAGTGAAAATGACCGCCATGCCGGAGATGGTGAGTTTATTTAATGGAATGGGCGGTGCTTGTGCGATGCTTATTTCAATTGTGGAGTTTAATCATTTTATTAAATCTCCGAAACTAGATACTTCGTTTGAACTGTATCCACCTTTATCTTCCTTAGGAGCGGATAATATTCACTTTAGTCTTGCGTATGGACAATTATTGATAATATTTCTTGGTTTAATTATAGGTGCAATATCATTTGCCGGCAGTATAATCGCTTGGGGAAAATTAAATGGGCGTATAAAAGACTTTTCTTTTAAGGGACAGCATATTTTCAATCTCGTTTTATTGTTTCTCATTGTTATTGGTATTGTGTTTACAATCGTAAAAATCAGCGATGGATTTGTTATTTCCATCAGCATATCTCCATTAGATGTGTCTTTCAATACGCAGCCATGGGTTAAAATTTTATTCTACCTGATTGTGATTGCTTCGCTGCTGTATGGTGTTCTTTTTGTATTGCCCATCGGCGGTGCCGATATGCCTGTTGTTATTTCGTTATTAAATTCCTTTACCGGCGTCGCAGCAGCATGCGGCGGTTTTTTGTATGATAATAAAGTAATGCTGACAGGTGGTATACTTGTCGGTGCTGCGGGTACATTGCTCACGATACTAATGTGCAAAGCAATGAACCGATCATTGAAAAATGTTTTAATCGGTTCTTTCGGCGCTGTTAATTCACCTTCAGGTGTTGGGGGCAAAGACCAGGGAAGTTATAAGGAAATTTCAATCAGTGATGCTGCTGTAGTAATGAGTTATGCGAATAAAGTAATGATTGTTCCGGGTTATGGCCTTGCAGTTGCACAGGCACAACATGCTTGTCATGAATTGGAAAAGCTGCTCGAAAGTAAAGGAGTGACCGTTAAATATGCGATTCACCCTGTTGCTGGTCGTATGCCAGGACATATGAATGTACTACTTGCAGAAGCGGATGTGAGCTACGATAAGCTTTTGGAAATGGAACAGGCCAATGAAGAATTTCCGACAACAGATGTTGTACTGGTATTGGGTGCAAATGATGTAGTAAACCCTGCTGCTAAAACAGATCCATCATCTCCGATATATGGTATGCCGATACTGGATGTAGAACTGGCGAAGAATGTAATCGTAAATAAGCGAAGCATGAAGCCCGGATATGCCGGTATTGAAAATGATTTATTCTTTCAGCCAAAGACATCTATGTTATTTGGTGATGCAAAGAAAGTATTGCAGGATTTGATTGGGGAGATAAAGAATTTATAGAACTAATATTTTTTAGAGTTATCAGGATTAGGAATATGGAGATTGGTTTAAGATTTAAGCGTTTTACTGTAACGTTATAAGCACGATATACGATTTCTCACTTTGCGGCTTTACTCCTTACGTAGTTTTGCGTGGAATAAAAAGCTGAATAGGGAACATAAAGATGAACGGAGCGTCGCAACTGGCGTCCAATTTTTATTCAAAGGCCGGCTCCCAAAAATTACAGACTATTATGAGAAAGTATTTATTATCCATTTTATCTCTTTTATTTTTTGCAATCACATATTCGCAGAAAATCATTGGATTCAGCGAAGCGAATGCTGCAAAACAAACAGACTGGGAAAAACAGTTTGATGCACAACTGAAAGCATCCAACCAGGATGAATGGATGAAGTTTCTTACTTCGCATCCGCACCATGTAGGCAGTCCGCAGGATAAAGCGAATGCGGAATACATTGCGAACCTGTTTAAGCAATGGGGTTATCAAACGGAAATAGAAACTTATTATGTTTTATTTCCAACACCTAAAACAAGGCAGATGGAATTGCTGGGTGCAAACCCGTTTAAAGCAAAATTGCAGGAACCTACTCTCTCCGCAGATAAAACGTCAGGACAAAAAGCTGAACAATTACCAACATACAATGCGTATTCCGCAGATGGAGATGTTACAGCTGAGTTGGTATTTGTGAATCGTGGCGTACCTGAAGATTATGAGGAACTGGAAAAAATGGGTGTAGATGTTAAGGGAAAAATTGTGATTGCAAAATATGGTGGTTCATGGAGAGGAATTAAACCCAAAGTAGCGGCGGAGCATGGAGCCGTTGGCTGTATTATTTATTCTGACCCTGCTGATGATGGTTATGGACAAGGTGATGATTACCCAAATGGATCATGGCGGCCAAAAGATGGTGCACAGCGTGGCTCGGTAATGGACTTGCCGGTAGCGCCAGGTGATCCTTTAACACCCGGTACACCATCGTTGAAAGATGCAAAACGCCTTGAACTGAAAGATGCGTATACACTCATGAAAATTCCGGTGATGCCGATTTCATATAGTGATGCATTGCCATTATTGCAATCATTGAAAGGAGCTGTAGCACCTGCTGCATGGCGCGGTGGATTGCCAATCACCTATCATGTTGGCCCCAGCACAGATAAAATTCATTTTAAGCTTGCATTCAATTGGGACATCAAGCCACTCTATAATGTGATTGCGAAATTGCCCGGAAGTGAATTGCCTGATGAATGGGTAATCCGCGGCAATCACCATGATGGTTGGGTGAATGGTGCAGAAGATCCGATTAGCGGAATGGTAGCTGAAATGGATGAAGCAAGGGCGATTGGTGAATTGTATAAAAAAGGGTTTCGTCCGAAAAGAACACTGGTGTTTTGTGCATGGGATGGAGAGGAGCCTGCATTGTTAGGTTCTACTGAGTGGGTAGAACATCATGCAGAAGAATTAAAACAAAAAGCAGTTGCTTATATCAATACGGATGGAAATGAACGTGGATTTTTATATGCAGGTGGTTCGCACACACTGGAACCATTCTTTAATGAAATAACTAATGCAGTAAAAGATCCGCAAACAGGTGTAACTGTAAATGAGCGGAGCTATGCCGGCACATTGGTAAATGGGGATGTGGCTACGCGCAAAAAAACATTGGATGATAAAACGTTTAAACTGGAACCGCTTGGTTCCGGTTCTGATTTTACTCCTTTTTTGCAGCACCTTGGAATAGCAACATTAAATATAGGCTACGGTGGGGAAGGGACTGGTGGCCAGTACCACTCCATCTATGATTCGTATGATTATTTTGCACGCTTTGGTGATCCCGGTTTGGTATACGGTGTTACTTTATCACAAACAGCAGGAAGAACAATGCTGCGTTTAGCCAACGCAGATGTGCTGCCATTTGATTTTAATTCATTTTACAAAACAATCAATGCATATGTAACGGAAGTAAAGACCTTGCTTGATAACAGTCGTGCAGAAACAGAAATGCAAAACAAGTTAATAAAGGAAAAGATTTATGATTTAGGTAATGATCCGACAAAGAAATTGAAAACACCGTTAGCAAAAGAAGAGGTGCCGTTTCTCAATTTCAGTAGTGTTGAAAATGCTTTGGTGCGATTAAAGGCTGCAAGCGATACTTTTCAGAAATTGTATAGTGGCGCCACTTCACTTAGCGCGGATAAGCAAAAACAATTAAACACGATTTTATACAATGCAGAATCAAAACTGGTTCGTACCGAAGGATTGCCCAAACGAAGCTGGTATAAGCACCAGGTGTATGCGCCGGGATATTATACAGGTTATGGAGTAAAGACATTACCAGCTATCAGGGAAGGCATTGAACAACGAAACTGGAAAGAAGTACAGGAGAATATTGAAATAATAGCAAAAACTATTGATAGCTATACTCAAAATATAAATGCGGGTATAGCGATTTTGAAATAATTGATTATATGAGAATGCGACTATAGTTTTGCCAAGTGCAATTACCCGATTCGTTAATCAAATCTCTGGAAGGAGCGAAAGGCTTCGATAAGCAAGCATTTATAAATGTGCATGCAAACCCCGAATCTATTACTTCCATCCGTATTAACCCCTTAAAGTGGTCAAAACAAGAAGCGACCACTTACTCCCGACTCGCCACTCCCGACTCGCTACCATGGTCTCAGTACGGTTATTATCTTAAAGAACGCCCTTCATTCACGTTCGATCCATTGTTTCATGCCGGCTGTTACTATGTACAGGACGCAAGCAGTATGTTTCTTGAACAGGCATTGAAGCAAACAGTTGATTTGTCAAAGCCAATAAAAATATTGGATCTCTGTGCTGCACCGGGAGGAAAATCAACGCACATACAATCGCTTATTTCAAAAGAAAGTGTTTTAGTAAGTAATGAAGTGATCAAATCAAGGGCGAATATTTTGAAAGATAATATCATCAAATGGGGAACTGATAATGTAGTTGTCACGAATAACGATCCAAAAGATTTTGCGAAGCTTGAAAATTATTTTGATGTAATAGTTGTAGATGCGCCGTGCAGTGGCAGCGGTTTATTTCGCCGTGATGAAGAAGCGATAGATGAATGGAGTATTAACAATGTGGCATTATGTTGTCAGCGGCAGCAGCGGATACTGGCAGATGTATGGCCAGCGTTGAAAAAAGACGGGCTGTTGATTTATTCTACCTGCTCCTATTCACGGCAAGAAGACGAAGAAATACTGGATTGGGTAAATACAGAATTTTCAGTTGGCAGTTTGCAACTGAACGTTGATACGAGTTGGAATATTACGGAAACAATTTCTGCAACAGGAATGCATGGTTATCGCTTCTGGCCATATCACGTGAAAGGTGAGGGTTTTTTTATCAGTTGTTTCAAAAAGGAGGATGGTGAAAGTGATTTTTATGGAAAGGCAAAAAAGAAACTGGAGCCTGCCGGAAAAAAACAAATAGAAATAATCCGTAATTGGATAATGAAAGATGACTTGTCTTTTTGTATAAATAATGACCTTGTATATGCGTTTCCTGTCACGGTACAGGAAAATATCAATATATTACTCACATACCTTTATGTTCAGTATTCAGGTACCATTGTTGGCCAAATTTTTGCTGATAAATTCATCCCGGAGCACTCTCTTGCCATGAGCCCGGCAGTAAGCAATTCAATACCCCGAATTGAGCTGGATTACGAAAAAACCATCCAATACCTTCAGAAGAAAGAATT
>JAEUVI010000414.1 GCA_016787105.1 Chitinophagaceae bacterium
TGCACTGGATATAAAACTTGAATCGGAAGTTACCGAACTCGGCGAAGTGGTATTCGTAGGTACACGTGGTGGTGGCCGCGCAAAAACTGAAACGCCCGTGCCTGTAGATGTGATTAAAATAAACCAGGTAGGGTTGGGTTCCGCAAAAATGGATCTCACATCTGTTTTAAACGTAGCAGCTCCTTCATTTAACTATAATAAACAAAGTGGCGCTGATGGTGCAGACCATCTGGATATAGGAACACTCCGCGGCCTTGGCCCCGATCATACTTTGGTATTGATAAACGGGAAGAGAAGGCATCCCACAGCATTTGTGGGTTTGTTTGGTACCCGTGGCCGTGCCAACTCTGGCGTGGACATGAACGGCTTTCCGCAAGCGGCTGTTGATCGCATTGAAATATTGCGTGATGGCGCTTCTGCGCAATATGGTTCCGATGCGATAGCTGGTGTTATTAATATCATTTTAAAAAAGAACATTAACCAGTGGACAGTAAATGCCGGATGGAGTGGTTATTATGATACAAAAAATAATGCTGATAAATTTAATGCCGGTAATCAATATTATTCCGGCGGCAGGGTAGACGGTAACACATTTAATTTCTCAGCTAATAATGGTTTTGCTTTAGGTAAAAACGGTGGGTTTGTAAATGTTTCACTGAATTTTTTAACTCAAGGTAAAACATACAGGCAAGCCGATACAACAGACGCCTTTAACGATAAGGACCATCTTGTATATTTAAATACAGGCCGTCGTGCATTTGGAGATGGGTCGCTTACAAGTGGTGGCATCATGTACAACCTTGAACTGCCAACTTCTGAAAAAGGTAAAACAACCTTCTATTCATTTGGAGGATACAATTATAAAGCATCAGATGCCTTTGCTTATACAAGAAACTGGAGCGCTAAACCAGAACGATTTCCTGTAAATGCAGACGGCACAAGAATTGAAGTTCCTTCCATAATGCGTGTTGCTAACGATGGTGAAGTATATTATAACCCGCATATTCAAACACATATTACAGATATATCGTTAGCTGCAGGATTGAAAGGTAGTGCAGGCAATGATTGGACATGGGATATAAGCAATAATATTGGCTACAATAATTTTAATTATTTCGGAGACAAAACTTTTAATGCTTCACAAATAGGCAAATCAACCCCTAATCATTTTGATGATGGCGGGTTTAATTTTTTACAAAACACTTTGAACCTTGATTTCAGCAAATCATTCAAGAGAGTTGCACAGGGGCTTAACCTCGGTTTAGGTACTGAATTCAGATACGAACAGTATAAAATTTATAAAGGCGAAGATTTATCATTTAAATCTTATGCTCCCGGCGATATTATTTATCCAAGTGAAATAAATGATGGTGATGGTTATCCAGATTCATTAAGAGCCCCTGCAGCCGGTTCACAAGGCTTTCCTGGTTTTAGTAATACCGACGAAGTAACAGCAAATCGTACCAACATAAGTGTATACGCAGATGCTGAATTAAACATTACAAAAGAATGGTTGGTTGACGGAGCCGTTCGTTTTGAAAATTATTCTGATTTCGGTTCTGTATTAACCGGCAAGTTTGCTACCAGATATAAAGTTGCTGACAACTTCAGCATCCGTGGTTCTGTAAGTACCGGTTTCCGTGCACCATCACTGGCACAGATACATTTCAGTAATACACTCACATCATTCAGCGGTGGTCAATTGGTGCAATCGCTGATAGCGCCGAATACAAGTAATATCGCAAGAGCTGCCGGTATTCCTTCGTTGAAAGAAGAAACATCTGTAAACGGTAGCTTAGGTTTTTCATGGAAACCAGTAAGTGGTTTCACACTAACACTTGACGGGTATATTGTGAAAGTAAAAGATCGTGTAGTTCTTTCAGGCCTCTTTAGTAAAGACGATCCTACTTTAGATCCGGCTTTCACATCTCAGTTTCCTACGGATGTATCTACCGCCCAGTTTTTTGCAAATGCGGTTAGTACTACCAATACCGGTCTCGATATCGTAGCAGACTATACAAAGAAGTTGGGTAAAAATACATTACGTGTTTTACTGGCAGGTAACATTCAGCACATCAATATTGATAAAATAAATTATCCTTCCGAATTAAGTAATACGCCGCTGCAACGTAAAACGTTCTACAGTGATCGTGAAGAAGCATTTTTAAAAGCATCTGCACCTAAGAGTAAGTTTTCACTGAACCTAAATTATACAATGGATAAATTAGGCTTCGGCGCCAACTTTACTTCTTTCGGTAAAATTGTTCTGCTTGGCTTTGGTGATGGCTCAGCGCCTCCCGGTGATAATCCCAATTATTCCGGTATCAACCCACAGGTACCAAGTGATGCAAATGGTAGTGTGTATGTTCCCGAAATATTCAATTACAATCACAAAATCACGACTGATATTTTTGTTTCTTATAAATTTTCAAAAAAAATCAGTTGGTTTATCGGTGCCGACAATGTATTCAATGTACATCCTGATCTTGGTGTAAACCCGCTGGCGAAAGGATATGCACAGGATAACGAATCCGGTGGAGCATGGGATTCTGTACAGATGGGCTTCAACGGAAGACGTTTGTTTACAAAAATCGCATTGAACTTCTAAGAATAAAATCTCTTCTCATAAAAAAGAGCTTCGACAATCGAAGCTCTTTTTTTATAGCTATTCCCCGCATTAGGGATTGCTTATACACTTTTTAAAAGGCTATTCTTTCCTTCATACAATTCCATCACCAATTCACCGAACAAAGTATTTGCCCATGCAAACCATTTGCGGGTGAACTTTGTTGCATCATCCTTATGAAATGATTCGTGCATGAAGCCAGTGTTACCATGATTGGCAATCAGCATCTGTAAACATTTTTTTATTTCTGCATCACTGGTGCTTGTTAATGCACGCATGGTAATGCTCAATGGCCATATCATAAACATACCTGCATGGGGACCTCCTATTCCCTCCGCAGCTTTTCCCTTAAAGAAAAACGGGTTGTATGATGATTGTACTAATTTCCTTGTATTCTGGTAAATGATATCGCTGGTTGATACCGCATTCAGATATGGCAGTGATAACAATGAAGGCACATTGGCATCATCCATTAAATTATAACTTCCAAAACCATTTACTTCATAGGCATATACCTTTCCAAATGCAGGATGTGTGGTTACCGCGTATTGTTTCAATGCTGCGCTGACTTCATTTGCCAGTTGCAGGCATTCTTTTGCTAATGCGTCATCACCGCTTATTTTATGTACCATTTCTGAAGCCTGCTTCATAGATACGACCGCGAAGAAATTCGCAGGAATAAGAAAAGGAAAAATCGTAGCATCATCGCTTGGCCGGAATATAGAACAGATAAGGCCAACAGGTTTTACCGGGTAGCCATATCCTGCCAGCGGTACACCATCTGTAGCCCATGATGTATTGCGCTGAAAATTGTAAGGCCCATCACCATTCTTACGTTGTTGCTCCTTAAATGTTTTTAACGTTAATTGTATCGCCTCTTTCCACCTGTTGTCAAAAGCTGTGGTATCGCCGGTTGTTTTCCAGTATTTATAAGCCAGCCGTATTGGATAACACAATGAATCAATTTCCCATTTGCGTTCATGAATACCAGGTTTCATATCGGTAATATCAGTATGCTTCCATTCGCTCACCTTAGTAAGATCTTTATAAAAAGCATTCGCATAGCGATCTGTATGAATACAGGTTGTTTGCCGGTTGATGACACCTGCTATCAGTTGCTGTAGTTTTTTATCCTCCTTCATCAATGGCAGGTAAGGCCATACCTGCGCGCTGCTGTCACGCAGCCACATGGCATCTATATCACCCGTTATCACATAAGTATCCGGTTTACCATTCACTTCTTCATAATCAACTGTTGTATCCAATGTATTGGGAAAGCAATTTTCAAACAGCCAACCCAGTTCTTTATTGGGCAATCCTGCTTTGATTTTTTTTATCATCGCTTCTACAGCTTCGCTTGTAAATTTTCTGTC
>JAEUVI010000485.1 GCA_016787105.1 Chitinophagaceae bacterium
GAGCGCCTGCCAGTGGTAAGCGATTTTCTAAATACCTCTAACAACATACAACAACCAAAAGTTACTGACGAAAAAAAATCAACACCTGCTTCCGGACATCAAATTCTGATTTCAGCAAAAAATGTTACAGTTGATTTTCCATCAAAGAAAAATTTCTTTGGCAACGTTCTACGATTTACAAAAGCTGTAGACGATGTGAGCTTTGATATATTCAAAGGCGAGACAGTAGGCTTAGTTGGTGAATCAGGCTGTGGTAAAACAACTTTGGGAAGAACATTGCTTCGCCTTATAGAGCCCAGTGCAGGAAAAATCATCTACAACAATGCAGAACTTACTGCATTATCAAATGATGAATTGAAAAAAATAAGAAAGGAAATTCAAATCATTTTCCAGGATCCATATTCATCCCTAAACCCACGCATGACAATCGGGTCTGCAATTTCCGAAACAATAATGGTGCATAAACCCGGCGATGGAAAGCAGCAGCGAAAAGATAAAGTAATAGAGCTGCTGGAAAAAGTAAGCTTGCTGCCGGAACACTTTTCCCGGTACCCACACGAATTTTCAGGTGGGCAGCGACAACGTATTGTTATTGCAAGAGCGCTTGCCTTAAATCCATCATTCATTGTCTGCGATGAGTCTGTCTCTGCGCTTGACATCAGTGTGCAGGCACAGGTGCTAAACCTGCTAAATGACTTGAAGAAGGAGTTTCAATTTACAATACTTTTCATCTCACATGATCTTTCCGTGATACGATATATCAGCGACAGGATAATGGTTATGCAAAAAGGCCGTATTGTAGAAACCGGTGATGCGGAAAAAATATACAGCAATCCGCAAAATGACTACACCCGAAACCTGATTGAATTTATTCCCAAAGGCCTTGTTGCAGTTTAACGACGCATATAGCTTGAGGTTACCTCATCTTCATCGTATCCCTTTGCATCATAAAATCGCTGACCGCTTCTATGTGCCGAGTACAATAATTTTTTTAATGCATCCTTCAACTGATCCGCAATTGGTTCATCATCCTTAATCTTTGTATCGGAAAAACCGGTAAAGTTTCCTTTAGGTTCAGGCGAATAGCCATAATAATGCGTATAGTCTTCAGATCTGTCATCATCTGCAAATTCAAATTGTTTTTCATCTTCCGGAACCAATCCTACTGATGCAAGCTTCCAGATATCATCATCCTTTTTCAGTTTGTACCTGAAAAAATATACAAACCCTTTTTTGTCTTTATAGCTTGCAGGAAGCCTATCCAGGTAAACCACTGTATCAGGCTTATCATAGGTTTTTAACTCAAGCAGTTTACTGCGTGATAAATCGGTATGGTTATTATACTTTCCCGGAAACCTATCCAATTTTTTATACTTTTTTAAATCGCTGTATAACTCATAAGCATATTCGTCTTTCGCAGCAAAGTATCTCAATAGAGAATCAGAAACCGCTTTCTCCTTTTGAAGCAGCAAAAGCATTGTATTATATTTCACCCTATCATCAGACGATTGCAGTAACTGCTGAAACAACGCTTGTACAGAAGAATTTTTTTCATAATACTGTGAAAGCAGCACAGCATACAGGCTCAGGTCATCATTCCCACTATCTTTTGTTTCGCCTTCTCCATCGTATGAGGGATAGGCTAAAGCTTTATCAGCCTTCTCATCCTCTGCTTTTTCAATCGCTTTCTTTTTTTCTGCAATTACCTGTTTTTTCAATTCCAGTTTAGCTTCCAGCAAAAAACGGTTAAAATACGGTTCATAGTCTTTTGCATTTACAAGGTTACTATCAATCATATCCCCCAACAATCGCATTACATGCCACTTGTAATCATCGAGATTTATTAATGGCAAAAGTCCTGGTAAAATAGTCCTTGTAAGTTTAAGCGAATCATATAATTCATCCATAAAATAGCCATCCGCGTATTGATATCTTCTTCCGTAACTATTGGCAATTGTACCGGAATAAGAAGCATTGCCCTCCGATTGCAAAACAGGCGGCTCCTGTGTTATTATATCCCTGAAATTATTCATTGCGTATTGTGTCTGCTGCTGAAGCAATGTTTCCAGGGCAGCGTATTGTAATTCTATTGTATCTCCTGCGCTGTAATAAATGCTTTTAAGATAATCTGATGCTTCTTTTGTCTTTATATCTTTTAGCTTTCCAATAAACAATTTTTTATTATCAAGGTATTTCTTCTCTTTCCAGGAAAACGATTCGATTGCTTTTTTAAACTGCGGGAAATCAGCATCCGCCGTTTCATACTCGTTAAGGCTGCGTATCGCCCTTTTTCTCGCAAGGGTATCTGTACTGAAAAAATCTCCGAAAAACTCTTTTGATTTCTTTGTAAAAGGGTTTAGGCCTGTTACAGTATCTGAAGGAGTAAAGCTGTCAAAAAAGGTTTTTACAAAACTGCTTGTTTCCGACAGCGAATCGCTTTGTGTTACTAACGAATAAAAAATACCGCTCCGGTAAAAATCTTTCTCTTGAAAAACCCGGCTACTTCCTTCTTTTGTCAAAACATATTCCCATACTCTTGTATTATCAGCCAGCCTTGATTTTTTTACATTTTTTACAATCCAGGTAGAGTCACCACCAAGATAACTTTTATAGTCGCGCTGCTCCAATCTACTGCTGTCTTTCGTATACCTGTACTTTCCCGACTTATAAAATGAAACATAAATTTTCTGACCGGTTGAATCGTCGCTTATGATTGCGCTCCGGTATAGTCCATTTCCCGGATTATTTCTCCAGCCGGGTTCATTATCATCATCGTCATCATATGAATAATCATAGGAAGGTGCAAGTCCTATTTTTTCCTTTTTATTTTCAGGATACACCGGCGATTTTACGATGAAATAAAGTGATGTATCTGTTCGCAGCTTCGCCTCGCCGTATACAAATGGCTTCAACTCAAAGGAGTTGAAAAAATCCTGCATCGCAGCATTTTCTTTTTTTCCATGTGCTATCAGAGAATAATAATGCGGACCTTTTATTATAAATTTTACCAGGAAAACCGACCCATCCTTATGGCTGAACCTGCAATCCAATGCAGGATAACCCTTATACGATGACAATTTTCTGCTAATAAGTTTATCGATAAAATCAGATTGGGAAAAGCTTTCTTCCAGCAGGCGCAAATCAAAACTATCTTCACCTGCGAAATTAAAATTGTGTACATCCGTACGCACTACCCGGTACATTGTATTATTTAACTTATCCTCCGCATCAAATAACCAACTCCCATCATTACTTACGAATGCTTCATGTGGCAGATTTATAGCGAAACCTCCATACCAGGGCGAAAATTTTTTCCATTGACGATCCTTTGTATAATCTTTCAGTTTGATACTGCTGAAAAAACGTTTCGCTTCATCGCCCCTCACATATTCATCATTACCGCTCATTTTAAAAATAATAATTTCAAAGGGGGTAATAAAAATATTATACCGCTGGTAATCCCCGCGCCTTGTACGGTTCAGTATATCAAAACCTTTGTAACCGCTATTGTAAACAATCTGCTTATTTAAAATTTTACCGGGAATGTTTTCATATAATACACTATCTATTTTTTTATAAATCTCTTCGGTTGTATGTCCCCACATTACATTATTTGTCTTCAATCGCGAAACCATGTAATAACTTCCATTTGCCATATCCGCATATTGCTGCTGGTCAAACATGCCATAGTTTTCATCAGCGTGGTACAATTTGCCGGGGACATCTACTTTAAAAAAACCATCCTCCGACTCCTGCGTGTGAAACGATACCGGAACGTTTATTTTCTCAACAATCTCTTTTTGCTTAGCATCATTTCTCTTATCCATCAGTACGGGACGAACCTTATATCCCATATTACGCAGCATTTCTATTACTCCTCTTGTACCAGGCAGGTGTGCGGCGCCTACTCCAACAAACAAGGATGAACCTTTTTTTATAATTGAGTCTATTGAATTTGCCTGTATCTCATTTCGCTTGTAAAGGAATTTTTCATCAAATGCGCTTGAGAAACTTTGTAGCTTATTCAATGAATCCAGCAAATCAAGATTTCCGCTGCGGTAAGCTTCCTGTAACTTATCGAGGCTGAAACTGTTTTCGGCATCATAACTTCTTTCTTTTTTATTCCTGTCTTTTGCTGCA
>JAEUVI010000489.1 GCA_016787105.1 Chitinophagaceae bacterium
TAGCGCCTGCACTATTTTACGGCCTTCTTCTTTACCAATCAGAGAGGTATGTGCTTCGTGAAAATGATCAATACAAGCTTTCATTTTTCCATAAAGTTCTTTTGCCTTAGGAGTGGGATACACATTGGTTATTTTCCCTTCCGTTGTTCTTACTACCAGTTTTTTCTCTTCCAGTTTCTCTATCAAACGGGTAATAGTACTGGGCTGTAGCTGTAATTGCTCTGCAAGAAAGCCTGGTTGTACACCCGGTTCTTCAATTACTGTCATGAGCAGGTAACCGTGACTGGGTGAAAGCCCTACAGGCTTCCAGCTTTCCTGTGCCAGCTTCTCTATTTTACGGGCCAGCGCATTAGATGAAAAATAAAGACATTGACTGAAACGGCTTCCTGATGCGTTCATGATAAAACAAAGGTAAAAGATTTTTTATTGTATATACAAATAAAATTTACTTCTTTAACAAATTATTTTTTCTGTCTCACATTTTATTTGCTTCAGCTGTTGTTTAAGTAGCGATTACATTTGTATTTCATTTTAAAAAAGCAGGAATGAAATACGTTTTGTGGTTCTTTACCTTAATAGTCGGAGCCTTGATGCCAGTACAGGCCATTCTGAATACAAGATTAGGCAGGCAAACAGGTGGCCCACTGATGGGTTCGTTAATCAGTTTTATTGTTGGCCTGGTTTGTTTACTCGTTTTGAACCTCATCTCCAATTATTCAGCAGTTATACAATTGAAACCCGCAGCTACAAGCCCCTGGTATATATGGTTGGGTGGTGTGATAGGTGCAATATTTGTTGGATACATTACCTGGGTAAACCAAAAGCAAGGTGTAGCATTGACTTTTGCATTGGTAGTAAGCGGCCAGATTTTTGTTTCATTGCTGATCGATCACTATGGATTGCTTGGTTCCGCAATAAGAACGATAACTTTGGAAAAAATTGCAGGGGCGATATTAATAATTGCGGGGCTGATATTAATTAAAAAGTAAAAATTTAAAATTAAACAGAATACCTGCTTTTGAATTTTTACTTTTGATTTGAAATGAGTAATCCCAATCTAAATACAGAACGCTCTCAGTTAACTGCGGCCGATAAAGAATTTGAAAATACAATACGGCCCGGACAGATCAGTGATTTTGCAGGCCAGTCACAGATAATCGAAAACCTCAAAATATTTATTAAGGCAGCAAAGATTCGTGGGGAAGCATTGGACCATGTTTTATTTCACGGTCCTCCTGGCCTGGGAAAAACAACTTTATCAAGGATAGTTGCGAATGAATTAGGGGTGAATATCAAAGAAACGAGCGGCCCGGTTATCGAAAAGCCTGCTGATCTTGCGGGTTTGCTTACAGGATTGGAACAAAACGATGTTCTGTTCATTGATGAAATACATCGCCTGAGTACAGTAGTAGAAGAGTATCTCTATGCTGCAATGGAAGATTACCGCATCGACATTATGATTGATAGCGGGCCTAATGCAAGAAGTATACAGATTAACCTGAACCCATTTACATTAATCGGTGCAACTACACGTAGTGGATTATTAACAGCACCATTGCTTTCCCGTTTTGCTATTAAATCGAGACTGGAATATTATTCAGCCGAAGTTTTGCAAAAAATAGTCCTTCGTTCTGCCGGTATACTCAATGTTGAAATAAGCAAAGAAGCAGCTAAGGAAATAGCGGCGAGAAGCAGGGCTACGCCACGTATCGCAAATGGCTTGCTTCGGCGTGTTAGAGATTTTGCCCAGGTACTGAATGACGGACAGATTGATATCGGTATTACACAACATGCATTGAAAGCATTGAATGTAGATGAATACGGTCTTGACGATATGGATAATAAAATCCTGCTCACAATAATTGAAAAATTCAAAGGCGGCCCGGTTGGTATTACCACTATTGCCACTGCAGTAGGTGAGGAAGCGGGTACATTGGAAGAAGTGTATGAGCCTTTTTTAATCCAGGAAGGTTTTTTACAACGCACACCACGTGGAAGAGAAGTGACCCACAAAGCATATGAGCATTTGGGAAAAATGCCATCTTCTCAAAGCAAACAGAATCCTTTGTTTTGATGCAACGACTATAAGTATATTGTTGTCAAAAAAACTGAAAGGTTAAAAAGATTCTATTCTTATTTCTTTGTAGTGCATGCATAAAGGCCAAAGAAGTTAGCAGAAGCGATGAATGGTTTGAGATACAGATCGATAACCCGCATAATATTGATAGCGATTTACCGGAAATTTCATTTATAACAAATAGGCTGAAGCTTATAGGATCATTGAAAGTGATTTGGGTAGTTTACATTGCTCCTGGTCTTCCAAAAGTAAATTATAATACAGGTGACAGGCTATCAGTAAGAATACGGAAACCAGCTACTGGCGAGACACCTGTCCGTCACGCTCCTGGATTTGGAAGGGAGCAGGTATATATTGCTGGCATACGCTAAATTTCATTGTATAAGTTTGTTTTACAGGTGAAGAATGTCGAAATTGAGAGTGTATTCTTTTCCGATGATCTACCAGAAATTTCATCCCTGCAAAATACTGGAGCCTTTTATTGAATGCTACTTTGTCTGGCAATCGGGGGATCAGCCTGTAATAGATCTTGTTGTTGAATCTCCCCCAAATGGATTTTGCTCGATTGTTTTTAATGCCGGGGACTTATATTTTTTGCAAAACAAAAAATACGATAAGCTGGAAGTGCCGGTAGCATTTGTATCTGGACAATCTATTTATAGCTATAAGCTTTTCCTGAATGGGAACATTTCGATTGCAGGAATTGTCTTTAAGCCTGCAGGCCTGGCAACGATATATGATTTGCCTATACATGAATACACTGAGGAGCGCATTGATTTAAAAAACCTTTTTCCGCATAGCCTGGTAGATAAATACTCATCAACACTTGCCACTGAACAGGAGCCAAAGCAAAAAGCACAGGTACTTGAAGATTTTGTAATGAAACAGTTTGAAGCAGCAAAGCCTGAACCTGATTATATAGATCATGCTGCAAACCTGATTGTAGAAAAGAATGGCCTGCTGCATGTGAATGAACTGATGGAGACAGTTTATATGTCACGCAGGAACTTTGAAAGACGCTTTCTGAAAAAAGTAGGATTAAGCCCAAAATACTATGCCCGTATCCGGCGCATCAGCTACCTTACTAACATGATAGCGGGCAAGAAAAAGGTAGACTGGGCAAAAATTTTCAGTGAGTGCGAATATTATGACCAGTCGCACTTCATAAAAGATTTTCTTGAATTTACAGGTCGTACGCCACAGCAATACCTCGAAGAAAATAAGGAACTGGTACACCTTGTAGACAAACCTAAGGAACAACCACTCGATTAAAGTTGGCGCATTTTTACAATCAGCTTGTCGCAGTTTTACAACGACAAGCGTACCAATCCACTCTATTTTTGTGAAGTAATACAAATCATTAATCATTAAATTTTTTTTATGGAAACCCTTGTTCAACAGCAACGAAAACTCAGTCTTAAAAACGCATGCGTGGAATTCATGTTTGCTTACCAGCAGCGTAATGTAGATAAGATGCTCAGTTTTTGTGATGAAAAGGGAACGGTAGATTTTCAATCACTGGGTGAGGCCGGTAAAGGAAAAATATATGAATTAGGAAAAGGAATCTGGTCTGCACTAATAGATTGCTTCCCGGATATTGATAATACATTGGATGCTGCAGTAGCCGAGGATGAAGAAACTGTACGTTGCCAGGTAGTAATCAGGGGGACCCAGAAGAAAGATTTTGCAGATATACCCAACAAGGGATTGCGTTTTGATCGTGATCACATTTTTATTTTTCACCTGAATGATAAGAATAAAATTGATGATATCCGCATAAGCTGGAATCATGAAGACTTTAAACGTCAATTGGGCTCCTAGTCTTTACAGACAGTCTTCGAGAAATTCGCCGTTAATAGTTTTAAAATCAAAGAGACAAACATGAAACACTCTGTTTGGTTGAGTTTTATCGGGTTGTTGTTTGCATCAGCACTCGTCGCTCAGGACACAACGTGGACAGGAGCGGAGAAGAAAATTCTTATTG
>JAEUVI010000510.1 GCA_016787105.1 Chitinophagaceae bacterium
GGTTTCAAAATATTGCCAGTAAACACTTCCCCACGTCGGAGACGAGCTTCCCTCGCCTTTTGGAGTGGGGTTTGGAGCGAGGTCTACTTTTATATTTCCCATCTGGGGATTAACCTTTTCACCACTGATTGTCTTTTTAAAATATCCGGTACCAGCTTCCTGCTTTTCATCTGTTGATTTGATTGTAGTATTACCCAATTGAATTGTTACGATTGGTTCATTCGCAATCCAATTGGAACCCTGTAATAATAAAGCATAGCAAGCTTCCGCAGTTGCTTTCGTTGTTGCCCAGTTATTGGTTTGTTTATTTTTCAACAACCAGGTTTTTAAATCGTCGACTGTTTTTGTGTCCTTACCTGCTTCCTGGAATGCTTCAATCAATAAAGCCTGTGTTTCTATCGGCGCTTCGTACCAGAACCAACCGCGACGCTGATTTTTGTAATACATGCCCATTTCTTCATTTACAACTGCTGTTTCTTTTAATGATTTTAAAATCGCTGCTGGTGTTTTTGTATCACCGGTTCTGTGCAGCGTCAATGCAATCATTCCCTGCATATACTTGCTTTGCGCGGTCCATGTTTGCTGTGTTCTTGTTTTGAAATAAGTATAAGCTGTCTTTGAAGCAGCCGGTATTTTATACTCCGGGAAAAAACTGCGCATGTATAAATACTGTATTACACTATACCCTGGTGAATACTTTTTTAAATCTGTTTTATGCTTTACCAGGTAATCATAATCTTCTTTTATTTTTTTATCTAAATACGGAATGGCTGTGGCGAGTATTTCAGTCAGTTTATTTTCCTGTCCTTTGGCAAATGCACCCAGTTTTTTCAAATGACCGATACCTGTTACAATGTATTGCGTAATGTAACGATCGTCACGGCCGCCTTTGAACCAAACAAAGCCGCCATTTTCCAACTGCATTTGTTTTAGTTTTTCAAGATTGTCATTCAGTTCGCCAGTCATCTTAACCATATCAAAGAGCAACGCGATATTTTTCTTTTGTTGTTCTTCTGTTTTTGCTTCTAATACCCACGGTGTTTCTTCAAGCAATACAGATTTCAGCTCCTGGTTTTTTTGGAGATTTGACAAAAGAGCCGCGGTGTCCTTTGTTTTCCATTGTTCAAAAACCTGTTTGATGCGCGGCGCTGCATTCACAATCATTGTTGCCAGTGAATTTGCATAATAGCGGTTCCATGTCTGTTCCGCGCATTCGTATGGATATTCCATCAGGTAGGGCAGGGCCTGTACCGCATACCATGCAGGATTGGAAGTGTATTCAATTGTCAGTGCATGGTTCTGCAATGTTTCACTTTCACCGGCATGCAACAATTTTTCAAACGTAAAATTCTTTGTACCACTGCCGCGCATGTTCAGTGGCAATGTTTCTGTCACCAGCATTTTATTCGTCAGCACCGGAATGGATGATTCTTCTCCATCCGAAATATCTTTTGCTTTTGCGATAATCCGCCAGGTAAGCGCTTTATTAAATAAATACGGGACCTGTATCGGGAACTGCACTGCTTCGCTTTGTCCGGCGGCAACAGTAAAGTACTGGTTTGGAAACATATTCTGGAACCAGCCATCAACGGATTGATTGGTTGTAGCGTCAAACAATTGCAATTCGGCCTGGCCTGTTACTTCTTTATCAGTGAGGTTTACAATCTTGGCGCTGAATTCCATTCTGTCACCTTCACGCAGAAAGCGTGGAGCGTTCGGCTGCACCATCAGTTGTTTCTGTGTTACCAGTTCTTTCGATGATAAACCGATAGCGAGATCCTTTGTATGCGCCAATGTTTGAAATTTCCATTTGGTTAATGCTTCGGGCATTGTAAATGAAAATTCAATAGCACCGCTGCTATCTGTTCTTAAGTCAGGAAAGAAGAAAGCTGTTTCGTTGAAGTTTTTGCGGATTTGGATGGAAGAATTTTTGTCAGACTGTGTAGGTTTTGTTATCGAAAAAGAGAATGTTGTCGAGTCTGATTGATTTGCTTCCGCAATTTTTACCATTTGCATGTCTGTTGCGCTCGACAAACCTTTCTTTGCCAATTCATTTTCACTTGCTCTTAAATTTGGATGACCAGCTGGAGCTAAACCTTCGTCTTTTACCCCTTCCTGATTAATAACACTTATAGTATAATATCTCTTATTTTTTTCGTCATAATAATAATTAAGAATAGGAGTAGTAAGTAAAAAATCATAATTCTTGTCAAATAACTTTGTCTCTATTTCGTTAAAAATTTTCTGATCCGATTGTACCTGTGCAAAATTCTGTGTCCCATTCCACCTGCTGCTGTTATAATAATACGGCCAGAGATAAGGTTTGTTCCAGTCAAATGGATAAAATTGATCCAGAGATGCATCATACATCGAAGCCAGCATTTCCGCCGCTACTTTCTCATTTTTATATCCTGTAATTTTTACTTTCCATTTTTCTTCGCTGCCGGGTAATGTTTTATCGCGGAATGTAGCGTATTCAATTTTCAATTCTTTATTGCTCCATGGCACATTTATCAAATGAGAAGTCTGGTAAAAACGATTATGTTTTACAAATAAATAACTCACACCATAGCCGCCTCGATCTGCTTCGGTTGCGGAAAAGTCGAAGGTTCGTTTTTCGTTGCTGAGCTTGATATAGTCGTGAGATGTGAAACGTGAGACGTCAGACGAACCTTCCGCTTTTGACGGTCGTTCTGTCTCCTGGATAACAAATAAATTATCTGCCGCCGATCCCAGTTTGATAGCAGTTTTTTCTCCGGGTTCAATTGTTTTGCCGCCTTCTGTCCATAAATATTGCGGGCGACTTAATTGTTTACTTTTCTCATCATACAATTCAATCACTTTTTCATCCTTCACTTCATTTCCTTCCTTGTCAGTAGTTGAAATTTCAATTACATAAAACCCGCTCTTGAAAGCACTATTCACTACTGACCATTCACCATTCACTTTCACCGAATCTTTCTTCTCAAAAACTTTTTCGCCCCGCTCCCAACTCTCCGCGTCTGTTTCATTGTCGTATTCATCATGCGGAAAGTTGCTGATGTATTCCTGCTTGTTCATTACAAACTGATCCGGTCTTTCCCAGAACCGGTTTCTTATCAGGCGTTTTTCTTCTTTCAGTTTTGTAATACTCACTTTTACCGACGCTGCTTCAAACTCACCGCTCATATTTTCAGTACGGATAGAAAGAGATTTCAAGCTATCCGCAGGTAGTGATGCAGGAATTTCTGTTTTCAGTATAAGCGATTTATACCCGACAGATACACTCGTTTCTCCACTGCGGGTTTCACCATTTATATCTGTTACATCGGCATATATTTTATAATCAAAAACAGGATCGAGCTTTTTGTCAATCGTTAAATCCGGGATCGCTGCAAATGAAATATTGAATTTGCCATCCGCGCTTGTTTTTATTTCTCCATGTGCAATTTCCATTTCCTGCGCAGGTGGCAGCCACCATTTACGGAATAGCCATGGGTACAGAAAACGTGGTTCACGTACCACACGGTATTTTACAGTTGCGTTATCAATATTATTACCGGCATAGGCTTTGGCATTTCCGGTTACTTTTATTGAATCATTTACTTTGTAGGTGCCTTTTATTTTTTCATACTCCACAAAAAATTTCGGCCGCTTGTATTCTTCCACTTGTATATTGGCACTTCCTTCATCGTTATCCATCTGCAGGCTAAAGCCGCCATTCAATAGTCCTTGTGGCAACTGGAATTTTCCGGAGAAAGATCCAAACTCATTGGTCTTTACTTTTAGCGAATCCACTTCTTCGTCATTCGCATCACGGAGAAATATTTCTGTTTCATAGTTTACCCGGATGGCTGATTTATCTGCCGTGTTGTTCTTTCCTGTTACGATTCCTTTGAAATAAACAGTTTGCCCCGGACGGTAGATACCACGGTCGGTAAACAGCCATGTTGTTGTAGTCTCTTTTTCTTCTCCATTATTACGTTCATAGTAGTAGTTATATATCCAGTCATTCATGAAGAAAGTTTCGCCATTGTGTGCTATTTCAATAAGAAAATTGTTGTAATTGTTTGTCTTCTTTTTATCGGTGCTGAAATAGCCACTTGCATTTGTTTTGTAAAAGCCGGCTTTCTCCTTGATATACTTTGATGTTTTGCTGTCGTATTTCCGCTCCCAGAATTGTACAGCTGCATTATCAAGCGGTTGTCCATTGTCGCGGTTTAGTACAAAATAATCGTTGTAGCTGTTAACATAGCTGATAGTGGAAACATAAAAAATCCTGGCGCCGAGCAGGGTTTTCTTGTTGTCAAAATCTTTATCCGTTCCGGCAAGCAAGATGTATTCACCGGCAGGGAGGGCCTCTATCTTTATTTCCGTGTTGTGCGCTTGCATGTCACTGGTGGCAGGTAAGTCTTGCTGCCAGCTTTTCAGTGCAGTAGCATTTGTCAGCATCGGCCAATACTTTTCATCATATTGATTTTCCAGTTGCTGCTTTATCTTTTCATCGGCTTTTATAATTCGAAGAAAAAGTCTGTTGAAGTTTCTGTAAGTCACCAATGTTCTGAATGGTTGAGAAGGTATATTCACTTTTTCAAGCGTAAACTTCAATTCCTGGCGATTAATTTGATTGAGCAGGTTGTAGCAGTTTATTTTTCCTTCTGTATCCTCTTTTCTTGTCAATATTTTTTCGCAGATTTCTTTTGCTTTTATTCTTTCGTAGCGATTGGTAGTATCGCCGTACGGTTTGTACTGTGCTGCTTTGTTTTCATGGTACTGTGCCAAAAGGTACCATGCCTGGTCCGTAGCGGGAAGATTAGGGTAGCTTGCCGTAATATTTTTTATTGCAGAAAAAAACAGGTTCTCTTTATCTGGGTGCACGGAAAACTCTCTTGCAAATTCAAGACGTTCAATATCGGCATCAATTACTGCGTCCGTATTTTTTTGCTGCAGATGAAAGGATAATAAATCCTGGAACAGCATCAAGGCTTTATGATGAAGTGATAGCGTATCAGTGGTGCTGAATTTTTGTTTTACAAACTCTGCGGCTGCTGCAAAAGCTTCGGCCTGGTTTATCTCAAAAGCATAGGCCGGTTTTGTAATATCGCGTTCGTCATTTTTAAAATAATCCAATGCACGATGGGCCAGCAGATCATATAAAGTGGGACGCAGGTTTCTTGTATTTCCTTTTATGATGATTGCATCAAAAGGCTCCAGCTTTGTTTGCTGCAACAGCTTTTCATCTTTTACTGAACCGAGATAAAGCTCCGTTATTTTTTTATGCAGGTCATCTGCCGTCCATGTAGCGATATCTTCTTTATTAAATGAAGTGGTATTGGTACGGTCATAGAGTTGATAACGGTTGTTTTGAAAATAGTTCCAGTACATTTCAGCCAGCAGGCTTTTAAGTATTGAGGCGGCAGGTTCTTTTGCAGCTGCAACTTCTTTTTCTATTTCTTTGATGGCAGTTGTCTCGTTGTCTTCACGGTTTTCCTGTTGCAGGCCGGTCATGTAAACGAGTGCTTTTATAATTTGCGCATCCTGTGGCGAGCCTGCCGTACCATCTTTTTTGGCAAGGCTGTATATTTTCTTTACTTCTGTCAGCGCCGATTTAGGCAGGCCTTTTTTCACAAAGCCTTCCACTTTTTTCCATTCTGCATCGTAGTTTTTAATTGTACTCTGGCTGCTTGCACTCATAATAGTCAGGTTGAATAAGGTAATGGTCAGGAAAAGGGTTTTCAGTTGTTTCATTGTCGTCTGTTTAATTACGCCGGGATAAGTTTTATTAACAAATATTAATATTAATGACTTAACCGCAAGTTAAAGAATGTATAACAGGTTAAAGCCCTGGTTCGCTTACGGGATAAGATGCAGGAGAAAGACGAATTACATAAATATGACGTTTCAGGTTTTTGGCATAAAGGAGCATTGCATGCATCAGGCCAGTCGTATTTAGTCAAAAGATTGCTTTAGGAAACTGGCCAGATGCATTTGGTGATTCTCCGTGTCTCCGTGCCTTTGTGTCGCTGTGTTTCAAAGTATCTTTTTGAAACACGGAGGCTCGGAGACACAAAGGCACAGAGAAATTTTATTTTTTTTCATAAACTGACCAGGGACGTTTTTTATGATTACGCTTCAGGCCGGGAGTCGCTGAATTGGTTAATGGATGACAGTAGCCGTCCTGACGTTTATTTTCTTTAACGAATTCTTTTAAATACCGGATTAAACGACAACTAATGAAAGAATTCTTATTTAGCGTAACAACATTTACAAAAAATAAAACGCAAAGTCATGAAAACATTTTTTACACTTTTTACTTCCTTTTTAATTAGTACCGCAATTTTTGCGGCTGATGCAAGGCCTAAAAGTATGCTTACCATAAAATCGGTAACAAACGATGAAATACAGGTGGTGGTAGATGGCAGAACATTTGAACCACAGGGAAATTCGATTTTAATTCAGAATATAGATGCCGGATATCACACAGTAAAAATTTACCGTGAAAAAAACTATGGTTTTTTTAATAACCATAGAAGGAAATTTGAGCTGGTATATAATTCTTCGTTGGCTGTAAAACCAAGAACAAGTCTGGAAATTTCTGTTGACCGTTTCGGCAGAACAAGTATTTCAGAAGAAAAAATAAAAAGGAATAGGGATTGGGATGATAACGATGGCTATTACTATGATAGGGAAGATCGTCATGATAATGATGGCCGTTGGGAAGATGAAAGAGAATATAACAGTTATGCAAGGCCCATGAGCGACCGTGAGTTTGACCAGGTAATGAACTCCATGCAGAAAGAATGGTTTGAGGCCAACAAACTGAAATCAGCCACACAAATCATCAATACCAATTTCTTTACTGCTGACCAGGTGAAAGAAATGATGTTGCTTTTCACTTTTGAAAATAATAAACTGGAGATTGCCAAACAGGCGTATG
>JAEUVI010000523.1 GCA_016787105.1 Chitinophagaceae bacterium
CTTTGGTAAGGAAGCAGTGGGCGGTTATAATAAAGATTTGGATAACGGAACCTATACAGGGTTTACGCCATTTCTTGATTCTTTGATGACGGTTAGTAAAGTGTATTGGAATTCATTTGCCAACGGCAGAAAATCAATAGATGCATTGCCTTCCGTTTTGGCTGGCATACCGAATGGGAAAGATCCATTTGTGCTTACCCCTTATGCATCGGATAGCCTGTACACATTGCCGCAGATTTTAAACAAAGAAGGTTATAATTCATCTTTTTTTCATGGCGCTCCCAATGGTTCAATGGGTTTTAAAGCATTGGTGAACCTGATGGGCATACAACATTATTACGGAAAGGATGAATACAACAATGATGATGATTTTGATGGTATATGGGGAATTTGGGACGAACCATTTTTCCAGTTTTTTGCGGATAAGCTAAATACATTTCAACAACCTTTTTTCTCAACAATATTTTCAGTTTCATCGCATCATCCATTCAAGGTGCCGGAAAAGTATAAAGGAAAATTTAAGAAAGGTAAATTGCCGGTGTTGGAGTGTATCAGTTATACAGATTTGGCTTTACGGGAGTTTTTTGCAAAGGCAAGCAGGTCGGAGTGGTTTAAGAATACATTGTTTGTAATAACGGCGGATCACGCCACGGTAAGTTATCATCCTGAATACCAGAATGCATGGGGAGATGTAGCAATACCTATCCTGTTGTATCATCCCGGTGACACGGCTTTTGCAGGAAAGGATCCTGGTATCATTCAGCAGATTGATGTAATGCCTTCTGTGCTTTCTTATCTTCATTATGATAAACCTTATGTTGCATTTGGAAAAAATGTATTTGACAGTACCCGATTGAATTTTGCAGTTAGTTATGGCGGTGGCTACCGGTGGATTGAAGATGATTATATTTTATTCTTTGATGAAAAGGAAAGCAAATCCTTATACAATTACAGAAAGGATCGCTTATTCAAAGAAAACTTATTGACGAAAGAACCTGCTACTGTCAAGAAACTGGAAACACATGTAAAAGCATTCATTCAACAGTATAATAATCGCCTGCTAAAAAACCAGTTGAAGATTAGTCAGTAAAATTTACAGAAAAGAATAAGGGATTACTTTTTAAGTAACCCCTTATTCTTTTAAATAAGACCAGCAAGTTCAAGGCTTTTCTTTTTCAGCCCTCTTATTTCTACATTTTCAATTACCGGATCCGGAAAGAGGATGAGGGATGTATTATGTTTTCTCCACCAGTTATTATCCTTTAGTTCTTTGTAAGAAATAACACCAACGAGGTATTTTTTCTGTTCGCCCGCATGCCATTCTTCTATCCATTCAAATTTTTCTCTTGGAACAAATTTCAAATCATCAAAACTTACATATACGCGTAGATAAAAATCATCACCCAGTTCGTGTGGCTTGTGATGATATAGCTTTTTATATTCGTACTTGTATTGGTAGCGAAGTGCGGAGATATCGCTTAGTACCGCGGAGGCAGTGGGGAAACTGCCGGCGCCTTTTCCATAAAAAAATTGTTTATCGGCAAAACCGCTTTCTATCACCACACCATTATATTCATTTTTTACAAAGGCAAGGTGATCATCGTGTTTGATAAATTGAGGCAATACAAATGCCGCAACTTTCCCATTATTTAATTTTTTTGCCTGTGCTACAAGTTTGATGTCGAAATTTTTTTCTTTCGCTACACGGGCATCGTCGGCGCTGATGTTTTGTATACCGCTGAATAATAAATTTTCCGGTGACTCGATAATGCCATAGGCATGTGTCAGCAGGAATGTCCATTTATTATTTGCATCATAACCTTCAACATCCAGTTTTGGGTTACTTTCAGCAAAACCCAATTGCTGTGCAAGTAGCAATGCATCACGAAAATCCAGTTTGTCTTCAAACATCTTTGTGAGAATGAAATTCGTTGAGCCGTTTACAATTGCTTTTATTGAATGCAACAGGTCATTGTCATAATATTCTTCCAGGTTGCGGATAACAGGTATAGATGCACAGGCAGCCGATTCATATAATAATGAATGGCCGGTTTCTTCCTGTAGTTTTAATAAGGCAGGTAAATGCTCCGCAATCATTTTTTTGCTGGCACTTACCACATCTTTTTTATTTTTTAATGCTTTGGACACAATTTTAAATGCAGCATCCGCATCGTCTATTACTTCTACAATTACATTTATTTCCGGATCATTCAGCAGGATATTTTTATCCGTAGTAAATAGATCTGCAGGTGCATTTCTTTTCTTTTCAGGATTTTTTATACATACTTTTTTCAGGGTAGCTTTCAAAGAGGGTGTTTGCTGCAATACTTTATAAAGCCCTTCACCTACTACTCCAAATCCAAAAAGCCCGATTGTAAGCTGCTTGTGTGCGTCCATATTTATTTTTTTATTATGCTATTTATTATTTTCTCGTTTGTGTAAAAACATCACGGCACTAATTCGATTAATTGTTTTTCATAAGAACCCGGAATATTTTAACGGGTATTCATTTTTTCTGCAAAGGAAACAAAATAACGCAGCTTAACCCAAACACAGTTGTTTTTCTTTAATTACTGTAGTATGCGCTAATGCATTTAACGCCTGTTCCAAATCATTGATTAAATCTTCTGCTTCCTCCAATCCAACTGACAGGCGGATCAGGCTGTCTGCAACCCCGCTCGCTCTTCTTTTTTCAGCAGGTATTGTTTTGTGCGTCATTTGCGCAGGATGAGAAAGCAGGCTTTTAATACCACCGAGGCTCTCCGCAAGTTTGAATAGCTGGGTAGAAGTAACGACAGTAGTAGCGGCTGCTTCAGTGTCATCTTTTAAAGTGAAAGAGACTATTCCGCCAAAACCTTTAGCTTGTTTTGCAGCAATATCGTGATTCGGGTGTGATTTTAATCCAGGATAAAATACTTTATCAACTGCAGGATGGGTTTCTAAAAATTCTGCAATCGCTTTTGCATTTTCGCAATGTTGTTTTACTCTAATGTGTAATGTTTCAATGCCACGGATTACCAGCCAGCTATCAAAAGGAGAGAGGATAGCGCCACAAGCGTTTTGTAAAAATTTTATTTTTTGCCCCAGTAATTCGTCTTTTGTTATTACCAGGCCAGCAATGAGATCGCTATGGCCTCCGAGATATTTAGTGGCGGAATGAATTACAATATCAGCTCCCAGTGAGAGAGGTTGCTGAAGTGCGGGTGATGCAAAAGTATTATCCACGCAAAGCAAGCAATGCTGTGCTTTTGCAATCTTTGCTATTGCTGCTATGTCAGAAATTTTTAATGTAGGATTAGTAGGCGTTTCAATCCAGATCAGTTTAGTTTTTGGCGTAATGGCTTCAAAAACATTTTCAGGTTTCGTTGTATCTACGAATTTTACAGTGATGCCGAACTGCTGGTATACCTGCGTAAATAACCGGAACGCTCCACCATATATATCATCCACAGCAAGTATTTCATCTCCGCTTTTTAAGAGTTTTACAATTGCATCAATAGCAGCGAGGCCGCTTCCGAACGCAATACCGGTGCTGCCTTTTTCCAGTTTTGCAATTATATCTTCCAGTGTGGCACGTGTCGGGTTGCCGGTTCGTGCATAGTCATATCCTTTATTTACACCCGGTGCTTCTTGTACGAATGTGGATGTCTGGTAAATAGGAACTGAAATAGCACCTGTTAATGGATCTACCGGAATACTGTGAATCAATTGTGTTGCATTGCTCATTTTGTTAAACATTTTGTTGCCGATTAGCAGATGTAATCAGCGGTTAAAAAAATTGGATAGACAGGTTGCTTACCAGGAGAGGAGAAAAATATTACCAAGTGGGTTTTTATTATAGCCCCTTTAGGAGATAGGGATGGGCATAAAAAAACTCACCCGGTAAATCAGATGAGCTTTTCAATATTTTGAGAATATATTTTACAAGCGAATAATCTGACTTATCGGTCCCGGTTTTAACCGGGATGGTATTGGCACCTTGTTTTGCTATGTAGCAAAACAGGTTGTCAAGGCTTCATTGGGCCATATCCCTCAGCCTTTCTTGATAAGTAAACTCCGCGTAT
>JAEUVI010000567.1 GCA_016787105.1 Chitinophagaceae bacterium
GTTTGGGTAAATCCGCCCCTATTACATGTGCTATACGCGGATAGCCGCCTGCCGTCTGGTGATCGGCCATTAATATTATCAACTGGCCATCGGGCAGTAATTGAATAGTACCAAAGCAAACAGCCGAAGAAATTATTTCTGATTTATTATTGGTATAAAGAGGATTGCCATTTAAACGATATCCCATTCGATCCGCGGAATTACTGATCGTAAATGTTTCATCAAAAAAATTCTCTTTCATGTCCTTGTCCAGCCAGTTCCATTCGTGGCCTGGTATTACATAAAACTTATTTGAGGGATACGGGTTCCATTTTACATCTGCATGCCAGGGCAGTATACTGTATTCTTTTTCTGATAAATATTTTTTACAGCATTCTTGTTTTTTTAATGGAATGATATCGTCTTTTTGTAGTGACTTCCCATTAAAGCCGCCGATCCCCGCTTTAATATGCGTACTATAACTGTTAAGCCATACCGGAACATTATATCCTCCTCTTACAGCAAGGTAACATTGGGCACCTGCAGCGATTTTATGAAACTGTAAAATGCTGTTGCGGCTGATAACAATCGGGTGCCAGAGCGGCACTTCATCGCCATTGATGCTTGGAACAAAATCTGCGCCGCCTATTGCAATGATTGCTTCCTCCTGAAATAAAAAAGCAGCCGCTGGGAAATGCATTTCTATAACGGCCTCATCCAGGTTATTTCCAACAAGCATATTCACTACCTGCGTTGAATACCTATCCATAGCACCGCCCGGATTTACACCAAGATACTGGTAGCCGTACCGGCCTGTATCCTGTATGGTATCTTGTATTCCCGGCTTAATAACTATCAAACTCATCTTTACTGATTGAATAAAATTGAACGGTATCACCAGGTTTCAAAAGAGTGAAATCGTTGCTATCAGGTTTAAATAATTTTAAAGGGGTGCGGCCAATTAGCTGCCAGCCACCGGGCGACACCAATGGATAAATTCCTGTCTGATTACCTGCAATACCTACGCTACCTGCTTCTACCCCGGGACGTGGATTTATTTTTCGGGGCATTGTAATTGCATCATCTACTTTACCCATATAAGTAAAGCCCGGCAGAAAACCCAGCATATACACTGTATAGGTTTTTGAAGAATGTATGCGTACAATATCTTCTACAGAAATATTTTTTGCTGTAACCATTGCATCCATATCCAAAGCAAAAGCAGGATCGTAGCATACGGGTATACGATGATGCTGTGACTGTAATTGCAAATCTTCTATTGGTTGGGCTAATTGTTGTTCCAATTGGTCTGCCACAGCTTCAAAAGCAGTAGTGTATTGAGGATTATATTTCCTTACAACCCATACATCGTAATAAACAGTAAGTGTGCTATAAGCGGGCACACATTCAATGACACCTTTTGGCGGGTTTTCTTTCAGCAAATGAAACAATGCAAGAACTTTGTGGTTAATGATTTCGTCAATGGTATTGCCAAAATCAATAGTCAGCGCGGCATCGCCAAGGGGGAAAATACTATAATCAGTGCTTAATTGCATTTGTAAAGGCATATCAAGATACACACTTAACTTTACAAATTCTATGTCCAGGTTCAACCGCAACGATACAATCAATCTTTTTTCAAAACTTACCCTGCGGCGGGCATGGAATGGTATTAAGGTGCTCGGCAGCTACTATACCAGCCGCCTTACCAAAAAACCAGTGCAATGGGGGCTACCGGTCTCCATTTCATTTGAGCCAACAACTTCCTGCAACCTGCGCTGCCCTGAATGTCCGAGCGGGCTTCGCTCCTTTACAAGGCCAACAGGTATGTTGAAAAAAGATTTTTTCACCGAAACAATTGATCAGCTATACAAAGACCTTTTCTATCTGGTTTTTTATTTCCAAGGAGAGCCTTATCTCAATCCTGATTTCCTGGATATGGTGAAATATGCTTCCACAAAGAAAATATATACCGCCACTTCTACCAATGCACATTACCTGACAGATGCCAATGCGAAAAGAACAATTGAAAGCGGGCTGGATCGTCTTATTATTTCCATTGATGGTACTACGCAGGATGTGTACAAACAATACCGTGTAGGTGGTCAACTGGATAAAGTAATAGAAGGCGCAAAGAATATTGTGAAATGGAAAAAGGAATTAAAAAGCCGGACACCATTTGTTGTATTCCAGTTTTTAGTAGTAAAACCAAATGAGCATCAAATAGAAGATGTAAAAAAACTGGCAAAAGAAATAGGCGTAGATGATGTGTGGTTTAAAACCGCTCAGGTATACGATTATGAAAA
>JAEUVI010000578.1 GCA_016787105.1 Chitinophagaceae bacterium
CACGTACAGGCACATCATTTCGCTCATATATGCCTTTTGGCTTGAAAACTTCACTGATGGCATTTATTATCGCAGGTTTCCATTTGTCAATACCCAACGCCAATGTTTGTATTACGAAGTAATCGTTGAACTTATCAATAATTAATTGCGGTAAGGAGTCCGCTTCGCCAAAAACAAGCCTGCAGTTTTCTGTATAGCCGATTTTTTTCCGGTATTCCCAGCATTGTTTAATACGTTCAAAAAAGAACTGATCATTTATTTCATCGGATTTGCTCCTTGTCAGTAGTCGTACAACAATTTGTGATTTGGCATTGAAATATCCTTTACCAACAAACTTATTATCGTGTGTATAAACTTCTGTTATACCTCCTTCTGGTATTTCACCATCGGTTTTATCTATTTCATTCGAAAAAATCCAGGGATGACCATTTACAACACGTGGTGTTATTTTTCTTTTGAGAAAAGTCTTATGCATAATGCTGCAAATGTAACCGTAAAAAGAAAAGCTAGCCTAATGGCATTCTCGAAAAATTGTTTAAATGATTAATCATCCGGAACTATTTATAAAGGTGTGGCGGATATAAGTATTAATATCTAAAACAGAATTAACTTATAAATAAAAACTGAGAAAAGTCATACAATGGAAGCCCTTGCATATTCAAAATTAATTTAGTAAGTATAGCATTTATAACTCGTTTAATGGAGCTAATGAATAAGTTGAATTAAATTAATGATATTTTACGAGCACCTATAAAATCTATATTAAAGTCACATTATCAATCAGTTGCGTTTTGGCAAGCCTGATACCAGTAAAAACCGAACAAAGACCTGGAAACTAATAAAAGACATTTTGGCTTATTTCTTCACTTGGCAGCATTCTTGACAACCTTACCTTTGCGCCAATTTTGTATGATTATGAAAAAAAAAGATGTAAATAATGCAGGCCCGGACCATGAAAATGACAACCCGGGAATGGTGAATATCAATTCAGATGCAGATGTGCCCGGAACTGGCCATCTGAATGAACCAATTGAAGATGAAAACGAAATTGAAAAGCTGCAAAAAGAAATTACAGACTGGAAAGATAAATACCTGAGACAGGTAGCTGAGTTTGATAATTTCCGGAAAAGGAATGCCAAAGAAAGGCTTGAACTGATCCAAACGGCAGGGAAAGAAATAATTACCGAATTGCTGGATGTATTAGACGATTCTGAAAGGGCACAAAAACAATTAGAAACAAGCACCGATACAAAAGAAATAAAACAAGGCGTATCACTTGTGTTTAATAAACTCCGCAACACGCTGCAATCGAAAGGGCTGAAAGCAATGGAAACTTTAAAAACAGAATTCAATCCCGATCTGCATGAAGCTATCACTGAGATACCAGCACCTTCAGAAAATCTTAAAGGCAAGGTGATAGATGAAATAACGAAGGGCTATTACCTGAATGATAAAATAATCCGCCATGCAAAAGTGGTGGTAGGCAAGTAATTGCTTAATACGAAAATTACTCAATCACCCGCATTAAGTCATTGAGCAATTTTCAAATTTTCAAATTATGTCGAAAAGAGATTATTACGAAGTACTTGGAGTTGGGAAAAGCGCATCTGTGGATGAAATTAAAAAAGCATACCGCAAAGTAGCCATGCAGCACCACCCTGATAGAAACCCGGGTGATAAAGCTGCAGAAGAAAAATTTAAGGAAGCCGCAGAAGCATACGAAATACTCAGCGATGCTGATAAAAAAGCACAATACGACAGGTACGGCCACGCCGGAGTAAATAACAATGGTCGTGGTGGATACAGCGGTGGTGGCATGAATATGGAAGATATATTCAGCCAGTTTGGAGATGTATTCGGTGATGATATTTTCGGAAGTTTTTTTGGAGGAGGCCAACAACGAAGAGGCGGGCAGAGAAGCCGCGGCGTAAGAGGCAGCAATCTCCGTATCAAATTAAAACTGACCTACGAAGAAATTGCAAAAGGTGTTACAAAAAATATCAAGGTAAAAAAATATGTTGCCTGCAGTACATGCGGAGGCAATGGTGCGAAAGATAAAGGTAGCATTCAAACCTGCAACACATGTGGTGGCAGCGGCCAGGTTAGAAAAGTGCAGAATACCTTCCTAGGACAAATGCAAACCGTAACAACCTGCCCTACCTGTAATGGTGAAGGCACCACCATAACAGCAAAATGCGGAAGTTGTAAAGGTGAAGGAAGAGTATTTAATGAAGAAACTGTAAGCATTGACATACCTGCTGGCGTACAGGAAGGCATGCAACTTAATGTTAACGGAAAAGGTAACGCTGGTGAACGAGGTGGCGGGCCAGGTGACTTGATTATACTGATAGAAGAAGAACCACATAAATACCTGCATCGTGAAGGATTGAATGTTGCATATGATCTGCACATCTCATTTACAGATGCAGTATTCGGCAACCAAATAGAAGTACCAACAATAGATGGCCGTGCGAAAATTAAAATTCCAGCCGGTACGCAAAGCGGGAAAATATTCCGCCTGAAAGGAAAAGGTTTTCCGGGCATCAACTCGTATGAAAAAGGTGACCAACTTGTACATATAAATGTATGGACACCTCAACACCTCAGCAACGAAGAAAAATCAATGTTGGAAAAAATGAGCAATTCCCAGAATTTTAAACCTAATCCGGATAAAACCGAGAAAAGTTTCTTTGATAAAATGAGAGAAATATTTTCTTAACCATCTACGAAGTCAATATTTCCTTATCAACAGCGAAGTTGGCGAGAAGAGCAACTAATTATTGTTATCCGATTTTTTTCGTTTTTGTTTTGAGTAAATAATTTTAGCCTGTTGCACAAGCGAGATAAATTCCTGCTGCAGCAGGTTCTTTTTTTCTGCAGATTGGATGGCGATTGCAATAATATCATTCCAGTTAATATTCTTCGCAACCACTGATTGACGCAGTAATGAACCCAACATAACAACAGCTACCGAAAACCGGTAAGAGCTGTCAAGGCTGTTAAAATCATTTATTGCTACCGGTGCTGAATACCTGAAATTTTCCATTTGCGCTTTACCCGGTTTCCTGTATTGCAGTTTAATATCCGCGTAAGCGTTGTTATTTTCGATGGCTTTTTGATTTACACTCCTTACAGCAGGCACTATCTCAAACACAGCCATCATAGACTGCCCTGAACCTACTTCCCCTCCCTCAATCGATGAAAGACTGTCTTTCAAAGCGCCCACTTTATTATCAAAACCAATAAGCCGGTATTCCTTTACATAATCAGCATTGAATTCAACATTCATATAAACGTTATCCGCTATAGCGTAAAGTGTTTGTGAAAATTCTTTCATCAATACCTTCTCTGCTTCCGCATAACTATCTATATATGCAAAATTGCCGTTACCCTTTCTCGCAAGAGATTGAATTTTTGAATCTTTATAATTACCCATGCCAACACCCAGGCAGGTAAGATAAATACCGGATTGACGTTGTCTCGAAATCATTTCTTCCAGATCCTCTTCTTTGTGCAGGCCAACATTAAAATCTCCATCAGTAGCAAGTATTACACGGTTATTCCCATTTTTTAAAAAATGTGAACTGGCCAGCCTGTAAGCTATCCGTATTCCTGATTCGCCGGGTGTGGATCCTCCGGGTGTAAGCGAGTCAATCGCGTCAATAATTTTTTTCTTTTCTCCCCCACTCGTCGCATTCAACATAATACCAACAGCACCACCATACACCACTATTGATACAGTATCCTTATCTCTTAGATTATTTACCAGCAGCCGGAATGCAGATTGTAATAGTGGTAACCGGTTCGGCATATCCATCGAACCAGACACATCAATTAAAAAAACAAGGTTTGCTGGAGGTAATGAATCGAGATTTATTTTCTGGGAAGAAACATTTACAAAAAACAATTGATTCGCCTGATTCCATGGGCAACTGGTAATTAGTGATTGAACGCCAAATAATTTTCCCGGCTTTGGCTGGTTGTAATTGCTGTTGAAATAATTAAGCATTTCTTCAATACGTACTGCGTCCGGCGGCACCAACGAGTTCGTATTGATGAAGCGACGGATATTGCTGTAAGAAGCCCGATCAATATTCAGAGAAACACTTGTTGAAGGATACCTGGCCGCATTAATAAAGCGGTTCTCTACAATGCTCGCATAAGTTTCGTCGCCGGTAAACCACTCCCTTTGTGTTTCCCGGGTAAGGTCTTTTGTAGCAGAGGCCAACTTATCCCGTTTCAACGCTGATACATTCGCGGGCAGCATTTTCAATTTTATGCTGATATAATTATCCGCGTTCGCCTTTATTGTTTCCCGCTGATAGCCGTCCATCGAAAAGGTAATACTATCACTTTGCTTGTTGGTAAGTATTCCAAAAGCTCCTGAGGTTCCGCTATGATACACATAACCGGTAGAGTGCAGCAATATATTCACATTCTGCAAAGCATTGCCGGATTCATCCTTTATTTCTCCGCGGATATAAAACTGCTGAGCATATACAGAGAAAGCGGCTGACAAGGCAAATAATATCAGGAATATTTTCTTCAAGAAAGTACCGGAAATTTAAAAGGTCAGCAAATTTATACCTCTATACCAGTTGGTAAATTTCTTTCAGGTTGCGGCCCAGACCGTCATAATCAAGTCCATAACCCACTACAAATTTATCTGGAATAGAAAAAGCAAGATAATCTATTGCTAACGGGTGAATAGTTGCTTCCGGCTTATGCAGTAGCGCTGCTATTTTCAAAGAAGCAGGTTGCTGGTGCAGCAATGTTGGCAGAAACTCATGTAATGTTTTACCTGTATCTACAATGTCTTCAACAAGGATAACATCTCTTCCAAACACGTCTTCCATCAGCCCTATAGAAGTTACTACCTTACCGGTAGATTTTGTACCATGGTAAGAAACTAATTTTATAAAACATATTTCTGCATCAACTTCTACATGCTTAAATAAATCAGCAGCGAACATAAAAGCACCATTCAATACACCGATAAACAAAGGACGCTTGCTTTTATAATCATTATTAATTGCAGCAGCCAGTTCTTTTACCCTTTTTTGGATAGTTTCTTCAGAAAGGAACGTTTCAAATGTTTTGTCGTGTACTTTTATTACTGACATCTGGAGTCCGTTAATTAATTCCGATCAGCAGGCTTGTTATTATAAATGCTGTAATCTGTACGCAAGGTAAGTCTTGGAGCAGATGGCGCTTTTGATTTTAAATATAATTTTTCGCCGATTGCAGGCTGCTGGTTTTCACTAAGGCCGTTTAATGCAAGCAGGCTTTCCATCCGTATAGCCTCTACCTGTGCCACATCAGATAAGGTTTCACCACGCTGCAAAACATGGAATTCGTTGTGACCTGTTTTTCGTTTGCGCTGCAGGTATATCAACTGATCTTTTGCAGCTATTTCAAGCGGCTGAATTTCATTGAAGTCAAAAATCCGGGCTAAAGGAATATCATACTGGGTCGCTATCGTGAGAAATGAAGTCCCTTTTTTTACAAAAATTACTTTGGTGTCGTTTATCTTAAACTCACCAACAGGATATTCTAATTCAGGCCTTGCTTCTTCATTTTCGTCCATGTTTACATCCGATGAAGAAACCACAACCGGAGAGGGAGTATCATTATTATTTTGAGCCAACTGCCTGCGATCGTCTGTTTTTCTTCCCAATGC
>JAEUVI010000592.1 GCA_016787105.1 Chitinophagaceae bacterium
TTGGTTTTACCTTGTCAAGATCCATATGGAAAATTTTTCAGCATTAAGATAAATTGTAATTGTGTTTACTGATAATTGAAGGCAGACCTGGTAAAGTAATTACAGCGGGCATCTTTTAAATCAGAGACAGTAAGCCTCATTTTCTATTGGAAAAAGTACTGTTTTTCGGATTTGTATCAGCATACAAGGCTTTAGCTTTTTAAGCGTATTTAACTTCTATAAGTCTATTTTCCGGGGAGAAATAGCCTTATAGAGTGAAAAAGCGGCAACTATTTTTGATTATTTTCCTCTTAACAACAAATAAAATTCCCTGTTTTGCAGGGAAAATCAGAAATAATCTATATTTGACATCGAAATTTCAGGTAACCCATTAACATTCTAAATTAAAAACAACATGGCAAAGAAAGTTGCTAAAAAAGCGGCTAAGAAACCCGCACCAAAAAAAGCAGTAAAAAAAGTTGCTAAAAAAGCAGCACCAAAAAAAGCAGCTCCCAAAAAAGCAGCAAAGAAAAAATCAGCCCGTAAGCCATCGGCTGCATTTATGAAAGCACTCACTCCAAGTGCTGCTCTTGCAGAAGTTGTAGGAAGCAAAGCAATTCCCCGTACTGAAGTAGTTAAAAAAATATGGGTTTATATTAAAGCGAACAAACTTCAGGACAAAGCCAACAAACGTATGATCAATGCTGATGCTAAACTGAAAGCTGTTTTCGGTGGCAAAAGCCAGGTATCTATGTTTGATATGGCTAAACACTTAGCAAAGAACCTTAGCTAAAAACAAGACACTAACATAATAAAAGGGCATTCCCACCAGGATGCCCTTTATTATTTTTTGTAAGCTTATCGCTAATTGCATAAAGTCTGTAGCTGGTTACATTCTTAATGTTACATTCTCTCATATTTTTTTACATTGCAGCCCAATAGATACGAATGCTTACTCATTTTAATTACGGCACAGATCATCTTACAGTAGGGAATGCTATTGCTATTGCCGCAGGCAAAACAAAAGCTATACTGAATGACAAAGTAATATCGCAGGTAAAAGCAAGCCATCAATATGTACAACAGATCGTATCGGATAACAAAACAGTGTATGGTGTAAATACCGGTTTTGGTATACTGGCCAATACAAAAATTTCAGAAGAAGATACGGCTACTTTGCAGCATAAAATTCTGCAAAGTCATAGTGTGGGGGTAGGAGATGCCATTGCTCCTGAAGTTGCAAAGATTATGCTTATTACAAAAGTGCATGCATTGGCCCAGGGTTATAGCGGCGTACAGCTATCTACATTGCAAAGAATAATATGGCATATAGAAAACGATATAATACCCGTAGTGCCTGAGAAAGGCAGTGTGGGTGCAAGCGGTGACTTAGCGCCATTGGCACATTTATTTTTACCATTAATTGGACTTGGAAAAGTATTTGTTTCGGATAAGAATGGAACAGAGCAGGTGAATACAAATGAAATTCTGAAGCAAAAAGGATTGTCGCCTTTACAACTTGGACCTAAAGAAGGCCTCGCATTAATAAACGGAACACAATTTATTTTATCATTTGCTGTGAAAGCGGTGCAGCGGATGCATAACTGTCTCGAAGCAGCAGACATAATAGGTGCGATGAGCCTTGAAGCGTTGACCGGCACCAAGGCGCCTTTTGATGAGCGGTTACATGATTTGCGACCCTATAATGGAAATAAATTAGTAGCGCAGCGATTAAGGTTATTATTAAATGGTTCGGATATAATGCAAAGTCATGTGGATTGCGGACGGGTACAGGATCCATATTCATTGCGCTGCATGCCACAGGTACATGGCGCTTCGCGAAATGCGTGGCTTCATTTAAAGGAGTTAACAGAAATAGAATTAAATGCTGTAACAGATAATCCCATTATACTTGGCGCCGACGATACAATTAGTGGTGGCAATTTTCATGGCCAGCCATTGGCATTGCCACTTGACTATGCCTGCTTTGCCGCGGCAGAAATAAGTAATATTTCAGATCGTCGTTGTTATTTATTGCTCGAAGGAAAATGGGGATTACCCATGTTATTGATGAAAGATGTAGGGTTGAATAGTGGATTTATGATACCGCAATACACAACAGCTGCATTGGTTACAGAAAATAAAACATTATGCTTCCCTGCCAGTGCAGACAGCATACCCACTTCATTAGGGCAGGAAGATCATGTAAGCATGGGTAGTATCAGCGGGAGAAAATTAAATAAGGTATTGGATAACCTCGAGTTTATTCTTGCAATAGAATTGCTTTCAGCCTGCCAGGCGATTGAGTTTCGCAGGCCGTTAAAAAGTTCTGCACTATTGGAGTTTGCACATGATTACGTAAGGGAATTTGTTGGGTTTGCAGAAGAAGACAGGATCTTTGCGGAAGATATCAACCGTGTTGCCGGTCTTATTAAGAGTTTCAGTTTTGTAGAAAAAGTAAATGAGTTTGCTATAAAGAAAAACATACAGCTTAACAGGAATTATAGTGGCTTTGAAATAAGAGAGAATTGACAGAACCAATATTAAAAGAATTAAGATGAAATTGGATTTACTCGATCATAAAGAATTAAAATCATTTCCATCAGGCTCGGGCATTGAATTTTATGATAATAAAATTTATCTCGTAGGTGATGATGCTGCCCGAATACTTGTGATGAATAAGCGATGGAAAGAGAAATACGATATCGTCCTGTTTGAAAGCGGTGAAAAAAGGATTCCGAAAAAGCAGAAAGCGGATCTGGAAGCAACAGCTGTATTGCAACTGGATAAAAAAAATTATCTTCTTGTATTGGGCTCAGGTTCCAGGCAAAACAGGAATAAGGCAATTCTTGTTGACTTGAAAAACGATAGCCTTATAGAATTGGATAACACTGTTTTTTACGAACGCCTTAAGGCTTCCGGGATTGCAGAGCTGAATATAGAAGGAGCTGCACAGGTGCATGATCATCTATTGCTTTGTAACAGGGCCAATCAATCAAACCCTGTCAACCAGCTTATCATCACAAGCCTTGATTTTTTTCGTAACCAGGAAGAAGCACCTGTTATGTTATTGGATATTGATTTCAGCGCTTACGAAGAATCAATTGGCGTTTCGGGTATTACCTATTCAGATACACACGACCAGATAATATTTACAACATCTTCAGAAGCAACAGGCAATAGTTATGATGATGGCGCTATTGGTAAAAGCTATCTCGGTATTATTGAAAACGGGTACCGTAAAATATGGAAGAAGAATATGAAGGTTAATGAGCTGATTGATCTTCCGGGAACGTTTGATGAATTTAAAGGACATAAGGTAGAATCTGTTTGTATACAAAGCGAAAAAGACCATAGTGTAAAACTGCAACTGGTAGCGGATGATGACACAGGCGAGAGTTATTTGTTTAAGGTAAGATTGAGATTCTGAGAGCTAAGATTATTTGGACTAAATGGTTTGTGAGAAAATGAGACACGAGATCGTTTTGAGATTTCCTGAAGATTGAAATATTCGTATAAGGCGAGGCATGCTTTGCGTCTTCGTATTTTGTTCGAGAAATAAAATATTTGCGATATGAGTGCTGCAACAATCAAACGTTACGACCCGGTAAAATATAAAACACCAACCGGAAATAAACTTTCCTGCAAAGGATGGATACAGGAAGCTGCATTGCGTATGCTGCTTAATAACCTCAATCCGGAAGTAGCAGAGCGCCCCGATGATTTGATTGTGTATGGAGGACGGGGAAAGGCTGCACGCAGCTTTGAAGCATTAGACAATATAATAGCTTCATTGAAAGTATTGGAGAATGATGAAAGCCTGCTGATTCAAAGTGGCAAGCCGGTTGGAATACTAAAAACACATAAGGATGCGCCGAGAGTATTAATCAGCAATAGTCAACTCGTACCCAACTGGGCCAACTGGAAACATTTTGATGAGTTGGAACAAAAAGGCCTGATGATGTACGGGCAGATGACGGCAGGTTCCTGGATTTATATCGGTTCACAAGGTATTGTGCAGGGTACTTATGAAACGTATGCAGCGGCGGCTGATAAGCATTTTGGAGGCACATTAAAAGGAACGCTCAATGTAACTGCCGGCCTCGGAGGAATGGGCGGTGCGCAACCTTTGGCTATTACGATGAACGAAGGCGTTGCATTAATAGCTGAAGTAGAGGAGTGGCGCATTGAAAAAAGAATCGAAACAAAATACCTCGACCTGTATTTTGAAAATATTGATGATGCAATAGACCGTGCACTCGAAGCAAAACAAAAAGGAGAAGCACTTTCGATTGCAGTGTTGTGCAACGCTGTTCATTTATTGGAACGGCTGATAGAAAGAAAAATTATTCCTGATACACTTACGGATCAAACAAGTGCGCACGATCCATTGATAGGCTATGTGCCACATACACTGGATAATACCCAGGCAAAAATTCTTCGTGAAAGTGATCCTGGTAAATACATCAACCTTGCATACGATAGTATGAAACGACATGTTGAGTTAATACTTGAACTCCAAAGCCTCGGTGCCATTACTTTCGATTATGGCAATAATATAAGAGCAAGGGCGCAGGAGCGTGGGTTGCAGAATGCATTTGGTTTTCCG
>JAEUVI010000002.1 GCA_016787105.1 Chitinophagaceae bacterium
AATACGACTATATAATCTTTGCTGCTTAATTGTGCTGTTTGTAATAATGACTGGACCAAGGCAGGCGGGCGGTCGCCACCGCCGATGATGAAAAGTTTGCCTTTCGGTTTTGATGTATTGTTTTGAGAAAAAGAACAAAATGAAATTAACAGGAAAGCCGCAAACGATACAAATTGTTTCATGTTATGAATGTATGAAATTATCGTTTCTGTTTATTTCAGAAAATGATGCCATGAAAAACCAGCGCTTGTATCCAAATCCGTATAACTGTCCGCTTTTGATACAATTCCCTTCTGGTTTCTGTTAACCATTGTTAAAGAACCTTAAAAATTGCGGTAAAATACCCGGAATACGAAAATAATCGTATATTCGGTTTCAAATAAAAAACCTATGGCAACGACAAAGTATATAAAGCCAACGGAGAGTGAGTTGGAAATACTCCAGATATTGTGGACTAAGAATTTTGCCACTGTTCGCGACGTGCATGAAGAATTGACGAAAACAAAAGAAGCTGGTTATACCACTACTTTAAAGCTGATGCAGATAATGCATGAAAAAGGATTAGTGAAAAGAGATGACTCTATGCGTACGCATGTGTACCAGCCGGCGGTGAATAAAGAAAGGACGCAGAAACATATGCTGAACAAGATGATTGATACACTTTTTGGAGGCTCTCCTACCCAATTGGTGATACAAGCGCTTGGTGATGGTGAGCACAGGGCTACTGATGAAGAGCTTGAAAAAATACAGCAGATGCTGGATAATTTGAAAAACAATAAATAATCTTCTAAATGACTGCTTTGGGTCATTCTGATTTTTTACAGGCGTTAGGTTGGGCTGTATTAAACAGTCTCTGGCAAATAGCTTTGCTCTGGATTGTGTATAATGTATTGCTGAGCCTTTCTCGTTCTATGCCTTCATCTCATAAAAGTAAACTGGCTGCAGTCTTACTGATGATAGGCTTTGTGTGGTTTGCATTTACATTCATTTCTATTTTTATCAATAAGGAAAACAACCATTCACTGGTTGCCATGAGTGTACTTTCTGCTAACGTGAATCAACAGTTAAATAGCTGGCTGGAAAATATATTGCCTTTTGCTTCGCTATCCTATATATTTTTATTGGTAATACCTGTATTCCGGTTTGTGAGAAACTATCGCTATGTACAGGTGCTTCGCAATACTGATTTAAATAAAATACCTGTTGAATGGAGAATGTTTGTAAAAAAAGTTGCAGAACAGGTAGGCATCAGTAAGCCGGTAAAAATCTGGATTTCGGGTATTATTACTTCTCCTGTCACAATCGGTTATCTGAAGCCAATGATACTTGTTCCGCTTGCGGCCGTTGCTAACCTCACTACTCACCAGATGGAAGCTGTATTGCTGCACGAACTGGCGCATATCCGGAGGCACGATTACCTTATCAATCTTATCATTAATTGCATCCAAACGGTTTTATATTTTAATCCATTTGTGAAATTATTTGTGAAGACAATAGAAAGAGAACGTGAGAGAAGCTGTGATGAACTGGTGATGCAGTTTCAATATGATGCGCATAACTATGCCTCAGCCCTGCTGATGCTGGAAAAAAACAGCATACATGCGCAGCAAATGGCAATTGCAGCTTCAGGTAAAAGTGATTTGTTGAACCGTGTGGAGCGAATATTAAACGTGGAGAAGAAAAATGTATTTTCTTTTAATAAAATGGCTGGCCTGTTTGCTGGTT
>JAEUVI010000015.1 GCA_016787105.1 Chitinophagaceae bacterium
TGACCTGCTCAACTTTACCAAACCGTGTTGATCCAGCAGGTAAACAAAACTTGTTTCTATCTCGTAATGAATACAGCATTGTTCAACACTTATCCTGGTTACTTTTTTCATAAATAAACTTTTTATTTTCTTTCTTTCGAAAGTTGTTCAAATAGTTCTTTTTCTTTGGCCGAAAGGTGGGTAGGAATTTGCAGTTGATAAGTAATATAAAGATCGCCAAATGCATTTTCCTTTTTATAAACCGGAAATCCTTTGCCTTTTAATCTTACGGTACTTCCGTTTTGTGTTTCAGGCATTACTTTCATCTTTACTTTTCCTCCTAAGGTTTCAATGATTTCTTCCCCTCCCAATATAGCTTTGTAAAGATCCAACGGTACGTTAAGGTAGAGATCGTCGCCCTTCCTTGTAAAGGAAGTATTGTTGATAATTTCAAAGGTTACATATAGGTCTCCGTTAGGTCCGCCATTTACTCCGTCAGCTCCATACCCGGTTATTTTTATTTCCTGGCGATTCTCAATTCCCGCTGGAACGGTAATCCTGATATTCTTCCCGTTTACTGAAAAAGTTTGTTTGTGTGTAGTATAAGCGTCAGATAAATTAATCTGAATTGAAGCATGATAATCCTGGCCTTTGAATTTAGTTTGTCTGCCACCTCCACGATTACCAAACATAGATGCAAAGAAATCGGAATAATCTCCATCGCTATCGTAGGTAGAGTATTCACCGGTTCCGAATGGATTTCCGCCTCCTGCAAAAGGATTGCCTCCGGCATTTCTTCCGGCTTTTTGCTGTCGTTTTGCTTCTTCAAATTGTTCAGCATGCTTCCAGTCAGCACCATATTGGTCATATTTTTTTCTTTTATCCGGGTCACTCAGCACTTCGTTGGCTTCATTGATTTGCTGAAAAAGTTTCACCGCTTGAGGGTCGTTCGGATTGAGGTCAGGATGGTGCTTTCGTGCTAATTGCCGATAGGCTGTTTTGATTTCATCCGCAGAAGCATTTTTGGGTATTCCCAATATTTTATAGTAATCTATATAATCCATTATGCAATGTAAGTTTTTTAAAGATTTTGTTTTATAAATCCTGTAAGAAGAATGTAGCGGAGCGGAAATATAGGTGTGTGAATATGTTTAAGCAGGCATATGTTCTTGCAGATGATCAATAACTTTCTTTAAATTTAGAAGCAGAATCTGGTTTAAATACAAGACATAATCATGAAAAATTTATTATCGCTATCGGTCAGGCACATGCCTGTTGAGAAAGTGAATGGACAAACCCGGGTTGTCTTGCCAGATGTTCTTTCTGTAGAGGAGCCGCTGGAAATACGAATTTGTTATGGTCGCGATGATCAAAGAATACAGAAAAGTATTTCAGTAACGATGCGCACACCTGGTAATGATATAGAACTTGCAATCGGGTTTCTATTTACCGAAGGTATTATCTCTTCTTTCCAGGAAATAAGTTCTGCTCATCATGTCATCACAGATTGTTCGTCGCAAAAGGGAAATATTGTTCAGGTAGAACTTATGGAAGGGTTTACACCTAAACTCATGCAGGCGGACAGAAATTTTTATACAACATCGAGTTGCGGTGTTTGTGGTAAGGGCTCTATTCAATCTATAAGAACTATAAATCGTGCCTGGGCATCTCCTGAATCCAAGTTACATATAAGCCCTGAACTGCTCTATCAATTGCCGGAAAAACTAAGAACCTCACAAAGTGGTTTTTCAGCTACAGGAGGTATTCATGCCGCAGGTTTGTTTTCTACAAACGGTGATTTGATTCTGCTGCGCGAGGATGTAGGAAGGCACAACGCATTGGACAAACTAATCGGTGCGGCATTGGCTGATCATTTATTACCTCTTCAGCACTATATATTGCTGCTTAGCGGGCGGGCAAGTTTTGAATTGATACAAAAGGCAGCGATGGCGGGTGTTTTGATTATCGCTGCTATCGGATCGCCATCGAGTCTTGCCGTAGATCTGGCTTCTGAATTTGATATTACGCTTTTGGGATTTCTTAATGATAAGCGATTCAATATTTATAACTCAGGTCAAAGAATCAAAATACCTGTTCATCATGAAAATTAAGATTATGGTTAATGATTTCAGATGACAATGTTTCTATAACAAGAATGTTTTGATTGTGATGAAATCAATTATAAACGAAGTTGAAAAAGCTGCTGGGTCCAAACATTGTATGTAGTCAATCCAGCTTTTGAAATAAATATTTTACTTGTTGTGACGAGGAGAGTACGATTAAACAGGTAATTATCTTGAACCATCGTTAGTGATAGTTAATAAAACGAAGATCATGAAGGAAAAACAAAATACTAAAGAACCAAACAAAGCTGATGCGAAAGAAGCATCCGCGGAAAACCCATATACGCTCCTGGATCTGAAAGTAACAAAGGCAGAGAAGTGGGCTGCAGGTGTACCTGCTGTCATGGCAGCATTCAGCGATCTTTTTAAAGAAAAGATACCATTTCGGGGAATGAAGGCCTTATTCAAAATGAATCAGTTTGGAGGATTTGACTGTCCAAGCTGTGCCTGGCCTGATCCTGATGATGACCGTTCTGCGCTGGGCGATTATTGTGAAAACGGAGCAAAAGCCCTTGCGGAAGAGGCGACTACAAAACGATTAACTGCTGAGTTTTTTGAAAAAAATTCAGTTTATGATCTCGCAAGGTTAACAGATTATGAGATTGGTGGCAAAGGCAGATTGACGGA
>JAEUVI010000011.1 GCA_016787105.1 Chitinophagaceae bacterium
ATAACAACATACATGAATCAATCAAATAATCTTGCCGTACTTCGGGCAAAAGGAAAAAGCATCATTGACGCAGCCAATGAAAGAATTGATGAAAAAAAAGAAGTTGTAGATGAATATTCTTCTTTAAAGCGTGCAAAGCAACTAACCAATGATCTTTTAAAAGATCTTCATTCAAAATATTCTTTTCGCCATTTTGCTGCCAATGGAAATGAACGCAGCGTCAACTTTGGCATCCTGCTTTCCTATCAGCAAAAATGGGAGCCATTGAATTACCAGGCAGGTGAACTGGTAAAAACAATTCCGCTTGCACCGAAAGAAACAAGAAAATTTTCCAAGAAAATAAATGTAAAAAAACACCGTACCGAAAAAGAGCAGGAAGAAAATTTACGCATCACAAAATCAGAAAGTCAGGATACATCGAGAGCAGAATCTGAAATAGTAAATAAAGCTGGCAATAAAACTGCTTTTGATAAGAACAATACTACTTCCGGTGGCGTATCTGAGGGGCCGCTCACCAGCAGCAACAGCAGCAGTTTTACTTTACACAATGAATCAGAGAGGGATTCTCAACAAACAAAGAAAAACTTTCACGAAGCCGTTGTGAAAGCATCTCAGGAATATAAAAATGAAAGAAAAATCGAAATAATAACAGAAGAAACGTACGAATCCGAGATCACTGAATCAGGAGAGATCTCTAACCCAAATGATGAATTAACAGTTACATATTTATTTTATGAACTGCAGCGTCAATTTAAAATCAGTGAAAGATTATATCGTTTACGCCCGGTGATTATGGTAGCACAGGAAATGCCTTCACCTCACCAGATCACCAACGAGTGGGTGATCACTCACGATTGGATAATCAGGCGTGTGCTGCTTGATGATAGTTTCAAGCAAGGATTAGAATACATCTATATCATCAATGGTGAGCAATTATTAATGGACGAACTGGAAAGAACAGTAAGAGAACAAAGAAGTATTGTAAAGGACCTTCGACAAAATGTTCGTTTCCTCACAGAAGAAGTAGCCGTTCAGAACGCACTGATGATGCGTGCTATCGATCGCCAGGCTGGAATATTAGACGAAAGAACTGTTTGGGATCGGGTTCCTGTAGTAGGAAAGGCGCTTGATATAACAGAAAATGTTTTGGATGGCGTTGGCAATCTCATCGGTATGGGTGGTGACAATGAAGAATCCGCAAACGAGGCTGCAAGAATAAGAACAGAATCGATGACTGCTGCTTATGAACGTTCAGAACGTGAGAGAAAAGAATTACTGGCAAGGTTGGAAAGCGAAACGACGGTGTTAAACGATCTGTCTAAACAACTTGCATTGAAGAGAAAAGATATCATAGAAAAGCAAACGCATATCGCAAGATTGAAAGCACATATAAAGGATAATATCCTTTATTACATGCAATCGATCTGGAACTACGAACCACGCGATCAGCGTTTCTTCCGCTTGTTCAACACGAAGGTTCCGGTGTTTGATGGAAAGTATTCAATAATTATCAAAGCAGCCCCGGCAGAAAGAACGATCAGCGACCTCGCAGTAGAAGATAAAACCCGCCATGTTTATCACATGGAAGTAAAAATGGAAATGAAACACGCTACATTAAAAGAGGTAGCTGATCTTGACGACATGCTTGGTTACAAAGGCAACTATATGATCTTTTCGCTAAACAGGTCGAACATACTTACCGATTTCATGATGGCGCCTTATATCGATAGTGAGTTTGGCTTAACTGATCCTGATAATTTAGGGAACTGGAGCCTGGAAGACTTCGATAAATTTGTTGCGTGCTTGCAGAAAGAAATGACCGCAGAAGATTATAAGAAGATAGAAGACGATATAAAGAAATTCTACAAACAATTATTGATGGATCCGCTTCGAAATGGTGATCTTATCACGGTGCCTACAGGTTCGTTATTCATTGAAGCATTACCAGGTTCTCATACGATACTTGAGTACTTCAAACTCGCTCATCGCTTCGAAGACGTGAAGAAGGTACAGGCAGAAAATCGCTGGGCAGAACTGAACAATGCAAGGTTGGCCGCACGCATCATCACTGGTGATTATGAAGAACCGAAAATTGATAAGAAGATTGTGGTGGAGGGAAATGAAGTGAGCACACATTTAGATATGGATAGTTAATCCTTAAAAACGGTTATAATGCTTCACGAGCTTATGGCATTCATGAATTCTGCATTGAAAGACAGGTTGGTCAGCTATGATGCTATCGCTTTCAAAGATATTTCTGCATCCACTACTGCCAAGATAAAAGAAATTCTAAACCAAAAATTATCCAGGGGTACTAAAAGATATGATGATCTAAAAAAAATTTTAAATAATGAAATTCCTTTTAAGGACGCATACAACTTATTATCTCAATTAGATTCTAAATCTGCTACTAGAGATTTTTTTGATTCAAAATTTCATGAATCTACTATTCCTAAAATTATTAAACTTCTAAAAGAAAAAATCAAAGTATTTACAGAAGGGCCTAGCGATGTTATTATAGATAAAGTAGAATATGATAAAGCGCTTGAAAGGCTAACTGCAGATTCAAAAAAACAGGCTCGTGTAGCTACCTCCAAAGTAATAGGCAGAACTGTAGATTATACTGTATCTAAAATTAGCCCCGACGTCTATTCAATTGAATTTAAAAATACTTTGGATGCTAATTTGGTGCTTCTTAAGGTTTTTGATAAGGGGATTCAACCATTCAGCGGAGTACAATTAATTCAGGATTCCGATCCTAAAGTATGGATATTAAGAATTGAGGCTGCTGGTTTTGACCTCAGTAAATCCTGGAATATAGATGTTAGCTTTACACCTGAACTTTATAATATACTTTATCAAGGTAGAGGAGGAAAACTTTCTCCAACTATGTTCGATAATATATTAGCAAGTTCTGATACCCCGCAAGAATCACATACGAGATACCTATCTTCTTTAGCTGCAATTGTTCCTTTTTTAGGTATCTCGGTAGAAGAAGTTTTACGTACCTATAAAGATGGATGGTATGAGGCAAACGGTTATACATTTTATGTCGGGTATGACCGAAGTTTAAATAATTCCCGTGGTATAGACGCTATAAAAGATTCAGACTATTACATTAATGCTCTGGGAATAGATAAAGATGCATATGTAAGAAATATAAAAGATTTTTTAAAGATGGGTTATAATATGACTCAGGCTAAAGAAAATACCGCTATTCTTTGGAAACAGATGAATATACAAATGATAAAAGCTTTTTTGACAACTTTGGCTAGTGCACCCGGTGCTGGTCCGCGGCTAGAGATGGGGACAGGGCCTGATGCCAATCTTTTAAGTGCCACAGAACTTGCATTGCAGGCCTATAGTTGGAATAAGTTTCAAAAGCCAATACTTGAAGATTTATTAGACCCCAAAGATAAAGATGAGGAGTTTGATGCTCTAGATATTGAAATCGCAAATGAATTACGTGCTGCTCATGCAAGGTTAGGAAATAAACTATTTGAAACCGACTTAACTACAGGACAATTAGGCGAAGCTATTATTAAAAAAACATTGGAATTACGAGGTTATACAGTATTCCAAATTCAAAATGAGAGTGGGAACGGGATAGATTTGATTGCCTTTAAAGAAGATAAATCTGGTAATGTGAAAATTAGATATTTTGAAGTCAAATCTTCTGTGAAAGATTATAGGGGAAAATTATCTGAAGCTCAAAAAAATCCGGACAAATTTGTCAAAAGCAGATTGAAAGACATGGCTGAAAGAACTGACCGTTATACAAACCTGGATGCTAACAGTGCAAGGGTAGCTTCGATTTGCCTGGATGAAATAAATCGTGGAAATGGAGTTATCGGAATAAGAGTAGATGTCCACGATCTAGGAAAAGGTGTGTATTTCAAAGTTAAGTTTACCAGATGGAAACTACCTTTTGCCAAAACTGTCGCTCCAAAAACCTCTGGTTCAAAAGGCAAAGCTACACCTAAGATCGGCCGTTAATTTTCATCCATTACATCATTTTTATCATACAGTTTTTCCAACAAACCGATTAGGATAAATAAATATAAAATTTCTACAATTATTTTTTATGAGCCATACAACAGAGATTTTTCATTCCCTCGAAACCCAACTTTCCCATCGTCTCACAAAACTTTGGAATGTGTTCAGCTGGAGCAGCGGGATACTTACCAGTATCATCGCCGGTATTATTGCATTGAAGAAAACTCAAAAAACAGAATTTGAAAAAGCAGAGCCTTATATCATTTCTATCGTAATCATTGTTTTTACCTTGTATGCATGGTTGATGATAAAAGAGAACCTGAAATTTGAAATGAAGATCCGCGACCAGATTGATAAACTGATGAGCGAAGAGTTCAATTATCCGGCTTTTAAAGAATTACGACCGGATAAGGCAGTATTTGGCTACAAACATGTTATTCTATCGCTGGGCATATGTGGATTGGCCGCAGTCTGGCTTTAATTCTTGATATTCTTTTCCCTAAGAACTATTTTATTTTTTTCTTTTAGCATATACCAAATCAATAATCAATACTCCAATCAGTATCAATAAACCAAAGAATTCTCTTGATTCTTCGATCCACGGCTTTTCGGCTTTCATTGTTTCGGCAATATTTTCTGCATGGTGTTCATTAATCCAATCCAGCAGGCCGTTTTGATCCACAACTTTATAAATAGCATAAATAGAAAAAACGATTATCGTAATGATATATGCTTTGGGAAAAAATTTATTCTTTGCAGCCTGCATACATAAAAAAGCAACCCATAAATAAATCGGCACCCAGAGATATGGATCCGGATCGTTGTATTGCAGCGCTGCAAATACTATAAAAATGACACAGAAAGCAATGTTGAAGATTTTCATTGTAGTTAATTTATACCCGTTAGAAATTAAAAGTACGCCATTATAACCCACCCCTTTCGTTATTTCCTTATTATCGAAATACTTCGGCCCCTCCCCGGAGGGGATTAAAAGTCT
>JAEUVI010000107.1 GCA_016787105.1 Chitinophagaceae bacterium
ATGTAGACTGGACGGATGAAAAAGGAAAACTTTACCTGCACAGCGTTTACCCGGTAGTAGATGCTGGTGCGAATGGCCAGTTTGATATTCCCGGAGACTTTGCAGGTAAATCACTTCACGTGCGTGCCTATACCCGCTGGATGCTGAACTTTGATTCTTCTTTTTTATATGATAAAGAAATAAGGATACTTTCTAAAACTAGTTCACCTGCTGGTACCAAACCTGCAATTGTAGCTTCACTTCAGTTTTTCCCGGAGGGTGGCGATGCTATAGCTGGTATTAATAACCGTATTGCATTCAAAGCAAATGATCAGTGGGGAAGGCCGGTGAAAATAAAAGGAACTGTTACTGATAATAAAGGAAAGACAATAAGCAACCTGATCGCCGAGCATGATGGCATGGGCAGTTTCACATTGACACCTGAAGCCGGAGCTGTATATACAGCTAAGTGGAAAGATGAAAAGGGAGGTGACCATGTAACGCCGCTTCCGGAAATAAAAAAAGATGGTTTAGCGCTGCAGGTATCTTCGGCGCCGGGCAATAAAAAAGTATTGGCAGTTAATTGCACGGTAAACGCTGCGCAGGCTTTGGGAGAACTGAATATTATCGGTACCATGTACCAGAATGAAGTGTTTAAAATTAAAATTAACGCGGTACCGGGTGGTATTCAGAAATCGATACCTGTGGAGTCACTGCCTTCAGGTATTCTTACCATTACCGTTTTTGATAAACAATGGAATGCGATAGCTGAACGTATAACTTATGTAAATAACGGCGAGTATCTTTTTCAACCGGAGATGGAGGTAAAACATTGGGGACTGAGTAAAAGGGCGAGAAATGAAGTACAGATAACCATTCCCGATAGTATTGTTGCAAATCTTTCTGTAGCAGTAACAGATATTGGTATTGATGCGGATAGCAGCGGCAGCATTATTTCACATCTTTTACTGACCAGTGAATTGAAAGGAAGAGTATTTAACCCAGCCTATTATTTTTCCAATAACAGCGATTCAGTAAGCCGTCACCTGGATTTGGTTATGCTTACACACGGCTGGCGCCGCTTTAAATGGGAGGATGTAGTGAAGGGTAAGGTTCCTGATATCAAATATCCAAGAGACACAACTTATCTTTCTTTATCAGGTAGGGTTATTGGTGCATTGCCTTCGCAGTTGAATGATGCAGGAGAAATAATCATCTTTGCAAAAACAAAAGATACATCTTCCGCTTCACGGATGATAATGATTCCTGTATTACCGAATGGTACTTTTAATGACCCGGAACAGGTTTTTTCAGATACACTGCATGTGTATTATATGTTTCAGAATAAAAAGGAACTGAACGGAGCCGAAGTAAGGTTTATGGAGAACAGGCTGCCGCCTCGATCCAACTCTGCTGTAAGCAGTATGATTCCATATAATTTGCTGAATGATACATCAGGAAATGCAAGACATAATTTTCTCGCTGCAGAGGCAAAGCGTATCCGTGATATGGTTGAGGGTAAAGAACTTGAAGCAGTAATAGTAAGGGCAAAGACAAGATCACCGATACAGGTGTTGGATGATAAATACACATCGGGTTTCTTTAAGGGTGGTGATGGTTACCAGTTTGATTTGGTAAATGATAAGCTTGCCGGTGCGGCATTAAACATCTTCAGCTACCTGCAGGGAAAAGTGGCAGGTTTGCAGATTACAAATGTTACATCTACAGGTACGCCTGGTATTACATGGCGTGGAGCTACACCTTCCTTTTTTCTGAATGAAGTGCCTACAGATGCAAGTATGATTTCTTCTATTAACGTAAATGATGTAGCATATATAAAGGTATTCAGGCCTCCGTTCTTTGGCGGAGCTGGCGGCGGAGCAGGTGGTGGTATAGCGATTTATACACGCAAGGGCGGCGATGAGCAGAAGACTCCGGGCAAAGGTTTATCCAATAGTGTTATTTCCGGTTATTCACCAATGAAACAGTTTTATTCTCCAAACTACGCGTCTTTTGACAAGCGGAATGAAGAAAAAGATTTTCGTACTACTTTATATTGGAACCCCAATATTTCACTTTCGCCTCAAAAGAAACAGGCCGTACTTACATTCTATAATAATGATGTAAGCGATTATTTCCGTGTAATTATAGAAGGAATGACATCGGATGGAAGACTTGCCCATGTAGAGCAGATAATGGAGTAAATTTTTACCCTTGCATTATTCTGTTATCCTGTTGAATATAACTGGTTTATTTTTGCCCTTAGAAAAAAGGCAAAACAGTTACATTCGAAAATAATTTTTGAACATGGGTAAAAAATTTTTTGTGTTCATTGTACTGGGAGCAATAATGTATAGCTGTTCTCCCAACCCTTATTCCAAAGCAAATAAATCGTATAAGCGGCAGGCTAAAGCATACGCGAAAACTTTGCGTCAGTATCCTGTCACAGATTCTGCAGGATTAAATTACCCTTCCGTTTGGGTGGGCACTACCAACTTCAATATGCGTAAGCCCAATTATGTTATCATCCATCATACGGCGCAGAATAGTTGCGATCAAACGTTGCAGACATTTACAAAAGTACAAACACAGGTAAGTGCGCATTATGTAATCTGTAAAGACGGAACAGTGCATCATATGCTGAATGACTATTTCCGTGCATGGCATGCAGGTGCGGGTAAATGGGGCAATAATACTGATATCAACAGCAGCAGTATCGGAATTGAACTGGACAATAACGGTTTTGAATATTTTACCGAACCACAAATCAATAGCTTGCTGGTATTACTCGGCAGGTTAA
>JAEUVI010000124.1 GCA_016787105.1 Chitinophagaceae bacterium
GAAAGTCATACGAAATTTAGTATTACTCCAGGGCTTTGTACTACTGCATCACATTACTTCTGCGCAAAATAGTACTGATAGTTCTTCACTTCGTTCTCTTGATTTTAATTCAACAATACGGTTGAATATGAATAACGTAACGAATAAGTAATACATCACGAAACGCCCGTCTTTTTACCCTGGTCCGGGTATCTGGCCATCGGAAGGGCGTTCGGTGAATATTTCTTTTGGAATTAAACTTTAAACATACTGTCATTACAGAAGGCATCCGCTAACTGGCGGATGCTTTTTTATTTCATACATTCGAACTGTAAAATGTGCTACGTATGAAAAAACTTGTTGTTTTATTTTTCTCTGCGCTTTTATCTATACCTGCACTCACGCAGGAAATTGCTACGCCTGATAAAATATATGGCGATCTTTTTAAGGAAGTACAATTGGGGAGAATATTTCCGGATAATAAAACTTTTGTGGATTGTATTCCAAAAAGAAAGCCAGTTGATATTATGTATGATTATGGATTAATGAAAGGGCCAAAGATGGATTTGAAAAAATTTGTGGAAGATAATTTTCATTTACCCGTAAATCCAGCTTCCGATTATAAAACTGATACTGCGTTAGATGTTGTAATGCATATTAAGGAGTTATGGAAATTTTTAAAACGTGATCCCGATGTAGACGTTGTTGGAGAAGCTTGGGCTGGTTCAAGTAATTCTTCTTTATTATCATTGCCAAATTCATACATCGTCCCCGGTGGCAGGTTCCGTGAAATTTATTATTGGGATTCTTATTTTACAATGCTTGGTCTCAGGGAAAGTGGTGAAAACGAAATGATAGAAAATATGGTAAACAATTTTGCTTACCTCATTTCGCGGTATGGTCATATTCCAAACGGAAACAGGAGCTATTATCTGAGCCGCTCACAACCTCCTTTCTTTTCATTGATGCTTGATCTGCTGGCATCTCTAAAGGGAAATTATGTATACGCCACATTTTTGCCGGCTTTAAAAAAGGAATACGACTACTTTACAGATAAAACGGCAGCAACAAAACATGTAGTGAAAATGCCCGATGGTAGTCTTTTGCAACGATATTACGATCAGCTTGATATACCGAGGCAGGAATCGTATGTACAGGATTATGAACTGGCTGAAAAAGTAAAAACTAATAAGGAAACACTTTTGCGTGATTTGCGTTCTGGTGCAGAAAGTGGTTGGGATTTCAGCAGTCGCTGGTTTAAAGATGGAAAGACTTTGGCAACCATACAGGTCACAAACATTATACCTGTTGATTTGAATTGCTTATTGTTTCATTTGGAAAAAACATTAGCAAAAGCCAATAAAGAAAGTGGGGACCTGGTGCGATCAAAATATTACGAAGACCTGGCAGAACGCAGAAGAAGAGCAATAAATAAATATTGCTGGTCGCCGGTAAATAAATGGTATGTTGATTATAATATCGTAACCAAAAAACAATCGCCCGAACTTACACTGGCAGGTATGTCTCCTTTTTTTCTCAATGTAGCTGACAATGCAAAGATCATTGCTGCAAAAACTACATTGGAAAAGAAATTTTTAAAACCAGGAGGTGTTGTTACTACATTAAAAACTACAGGACAGCAGTGGGATGCACCGAATGGATGGGCTCCGCTGACCTGGATGACAGTAGCGGGCCTGGAAAATTATAATCAGCCAGTGCTTGCAAAAGATATTGCTAAAAGATGGGTTGATTTAAATAAAAAAGTTTTTAAGCATACCGGAAAACTTATGGAGAAATATAACGTGGTAGACACAGGTCTTGAAGCAGGCGGTGGTGAATATGCTTCACAGGATGGATTTGGATGGACAAACGGGGTGTTGATTACATTGATAAATAAGTATAAATTGGAATAGGAATTAATAAGACAGGATGAGAAAATTTGCAAGATGGTTATTATTGAAGCCTGTACTCTGGGGAGTGTCTAAGTTTTCTTCAAAGCCGGACCGGGAAAGAATTTTTGATGCGCTTTCCAAACTTTATCATAGCATATTGAAGAACCCCGGGAAAAAGGGCTTAGTGATCCCGTTTGAGTTGAATGCAGGTAAGTTTATTATTTTTTCTGATCAACATAAAGGAGCAAAGAACGGGGCCGACGATTTTATGGCTGCAGAACCCAATTATCTCGCAGCATTAGACTACTATGATAAAAATGGTTTTTTCCTGATTGGCCTGGGTGATTGCGAGGAGCTTTGGGAAAACACTTTTCTACAGGTAAAGAAGCACAACACAAAGACATTTGAAGCAGAAAAAAAATTTATACAGCGAAATGCATTTGTAAAAATATTCGGCAACCACGATCTTTTTTGGAATAATGATCCATTTGCACCCCTTTACCTGAAAAGTATTTATGACGAAGAAGTGAAGATTTATGAGGGAGTAATACTTCCTGTAAGTATTGGTGAAAGGGCATTGCATATATATTGTACACATGGCCACCAGGGCGACGCACAAAGTGATGGTAACTGGTTTAGTAAATTTTTTGTTTCCAATATCTGGGGGCCATTACAGGGATATCTTGGTCTCAATCCCAATACGCCGGCTTATGATAACGAAGAAAAAACATTGCACAACGAAATAATGTATGACTGGTCCGCACAGCAGAAAGATCTTTTGCTGATAACGGGTCATACGCATCAGCCCGTATTTGAATCACTTACTCATCTTGAAAGATTATATAAACAATTGCAGTTTTTGAAAGAAAGTGATGAAACGGAGAAAATAAAAGAACTGCAGAATGAGATTAAAAAAAGAGAAAGAGAATTTTCCGCTGTTTCTATTGATTATCTCATCATGAAACCCGGCTACTTTAACAGTGGGTGTTGCTGTTTCAGCGACGGAGACATTACCGGTATAGAGATAGAAAATGGTTTTATCCGTTTGATAAAATGGGAAATGACAAACCAGGTGCCAGAGCGTACTGTATTGGAAGAAATTTCTTTGGAGATACTTGTCAAAAGTTTGTAGACAGGAAGGAAAACCTGGATTACAAACCGTTTAATTCCGCATGCGTATTGAAATTACTAAAGAATTTTTTTTGCTCCTCTTCAAGCGGGATAGAAATTGAATTTATATGTTCCAGCACAAACTTCATACTATGTTTTACCAATTGCTGTGAGCGGTACATATCCAGTATAATATTCAGTCCTGAATATGTATAAATACCACAAAGTGGTTCTGCCTCATTTTCGTTTTTAAATACGAATGCATCATACTGCTGATTTGAGACTGCGGCTGCCCGTAATTGCTTAAGAGTAATGGAATCCATCAGCGGCATATCACAGGCAAGAATAAAAATATCTTCACCCGGAAATAACAAAGAAGCACTTAGTAGCCCGAGCAAAGGGCCTTTTACCTGGAGCGATTCATTATCAATAATAAGACTTGCTTCAGGGAATATTTTTTTATAAAGTTCCGATTGATCTTTATTGACAGAGAGAAATACAGGAATATTTAATGTGGAGAGCTTATCAAAAGCAAGTTTTGCCCATGATTCATTTTCGTGATTGATAAGTCCCTTATCCGTTCCCATACGGGAGCTTTGTCCACCACAAAGTACTACACCCGTCATAATGGGAGGTTGATTTAAGCTAACAGCTTCATACCGGAGTAAAATGTGAAAGAAGCCATTAATATTGCTATTTCATTTTTACGTTCACTTCTCACGAATGATGTGGCTTCGTATCCGCATGTCCCAGGCTTTTTCCCGGGGCAATTACATCCCGAACGATTTGTTTCAGTTCTTTTATTTCAGGAAAGCCACCATATTCTTTGCGGTCAAATATTTTTTTTCCTTCAATAGTGATATGAAAATCACCATTTACCTCACTTGGCTGCAACGATACAGCTTTTACTTCGTTGGTAAATGTAGTGAGTAATTCCTGTGCCATATATGCGGAGCGCAGCAACCAACCGCATTTGGGACAATATTCAATGGTAATAGAAAACTTTTTCATGATAAATACCTGTATATAAAGAATGTAGCAATTTCAACAAAGCTAAAATATATACACCGTATTTTAATAAACCTACTAATAGTTATCTTCGCGCCAATTCTCACGATTGCTGGCCATTCAATTTATTGAATGATAAACAGCAAGCAAATGATAAATCTTCCTATTTCATTGCCTACTCAACGTTATTACCGTATTGGTGTCAGTGTTTTCTTTTTTATACAGGGATTAACTTTTGCATCCTGGGCGAGCCGCATACCCGATATTAAAAACAAGCTGCACCTCAGTGATGGTGCTTTAGGTGCGGTGTTATTTGCATTACCTGTTGGTCAGCTCACAGCCATGGCTTTATCCGGTTACCTGGTGAGTAAATACGGTAGCAAGAAAATGCTGCACATCGCGGCATTATTTTATCCGGCTGTATTACTGCTGATTGGTTCTGTGAATGCAACCTGGCAATTAGTAGCTGCACTGTTTTTGTTTGGTATTGGTGGTAACCTCAGCAATATTGCTGTGAACACACAGGGTGTGGGAGTTGAAAGATTGTATGGTCGCAGCATCATGGCATCTTTTCATGGCGTATGGAGCCTTGCCGGTTTCTTTGGCGGTTTAATTAGTTTTTTAATTGCAAGTGTAATGCCACCACTCACGCATTTTGCCATCATTTATTGCATCACTTTTCTGCTGATGATATCCTGTCGCAATATCATTCTGCCAAGAGATGCACATAAAGCATCTGCTGAAGGAGCAAGGATTTTTGTAAAACCCGATCGGTTTATCATTATTCTCGGTCTCATCGGTTTTGCCTGTATGATTTGTGAAGGCACTATGTTTGACTGGAGTGTCATATATTTTGAAAAGATTGTAGATGCACCAGATAATCTCATTCGCCTCGGATATGTAGCGTTCATGTGCACGATGGCCGGTGGCCGCTTCGCCGCTGACTGGCTCATTACAAAATATGGTATCAATCTTATTTTAAAGCTAAGCGGTATCGCCATCTTTGCCGGTATGATGACGGCAGTTATATTGCCGGGTATTGTTTCCGCTACGTTTGGTTTCTTATTAGTCGGTATCGGAGTGTCATCTGTGGTACCAATGGTGTATAGTCTTGCTGGTAAATCAAAAACTATGTTGCCCGGTGTGGCATTGGCTGCCGTATCATCTATCAGCTTTCTTGGATTTCTGTTAGGGCCTCCGGTTATAGGCTTTGTTGCACAGGCATCCAATCTTCGCTGGTCATTCGCGTTGATAGCATTGCTGGGGTTGGGCACTACGTTGTTGTCGGAGAAGGTAAAGCAGGATTGATCTGATTTGTTTTTTGCTTCAGGCAGCTCTATATCCTGTTCAATCCATAAGGTTCCCTTAATTTTATTCCTCAACCAACAGCAATGAAAATCTTTGTTTCCCGCAAAATACCCGAAATCGGATACCAGTTATTAAGAGATGCAGGCCTGGAAGTAAATTCCTGGGGCGATGATCGCATGCTTACAAAAGAAGAACTGATTGGGTATGCGAAACAGCATGACGCACTCATTTGTATGAACGGGGAAAAGATTGATAAGGATTTTCTTAATGAATGCAAACATCTGAAAGTAATATCACTCTATTCTGTAGGATATGATAATATGGATGTGGCAGAAGCAACACGTTTAAAAATTCCTTTGGGTAATACACCGGATGTGTTGAGCGATGCGACTGCCGATATTGCTTTTACTTTATTGCTCATGACTTCCCGTAAAGCTATCTTTCATCATAAACGGATACTGAACCAGCAATGGGATTTTTTTCGCCCTACAGCCAATCTTGGCATTGAATTAAAAAATAAAACACTCGGCATTTTCGGCCTTGGCCGCATAGGAATGGAAATGGCAAAGCGCTGTCGGGGAGCTTACAACATGAATGTTATTTATCATAACCGTTCCGATAATAAGCGAGCGGAAAAAGAACTCGGTGCTAAAAGAGTTTCGTTTGATGAGCTGCTGTCGCAAAGCGATATTGTTTCTGTACACAGTGCCCTTACGCCTGAAACAAAAGGAGCATTTAACTACGCGGCTTTTAGTAAAATGAAATCCAATGCGATTTTTATAAACACGTCAAGGGGTGGCGTGCACAATGAAGAGGATTTGATAAAAGCGCTGAATGAAAAATTAATATGGGGTGCAGGATTGGATGTAACAAACCCGGAGCCAATGAAACCGGATAGCTCTTTGCTATCAATGCCGAATGTTTCAGTATTACCGCATATCGGTTCGGCTACTGAGGAGGCAAGAAACGGAATGGCCCGTATCGCTGCGGAAAATGCCATTGCGGGATTGAGAGGAGAGAAGCTGCCTCACCCGATTAACCCGGAAGTGCAACAATAGGATATTCAAAAAAAAGGACCGCATAGAAATGCAGTCCGGATTGTCATTTATTATTACGTACACATGAAATAGAAGTGAGTCATCAGTTTTTTAAGAACTTATCCATTTTTCTGTTGCCACTATCATCTATAGTTCTTACGAAATAAATTCCCGCAGGTAATGAGGGCGCATTTATTTTTATGGCATTATCTCCCGCATGTACTTTTTCTTTTGTTGTTTTTAATACTACACCCAGGCTGTTTACGATTGAAAAATCGATTGTAGCGCTGACAGGTGAATAACAACGTACAATAATATCGGCATTTATAACGGGATTTGGCATCACCTTTATCGACTGTTCGTGGCTATCACATTTTCTTTTTGTTATAAGGGTAGATGAATATTCTGTTTTGCCATCTGCTTTTACAAATTTTAACCGGAAATAATTATTGCCATTTCCAAGGTCGTTGTATAAATATTCATACATCGCTGATCCATCTTTTTTATCTGTTGTGCTAAATTCTTTTACTGCATTAAAGTGTATGTTATCGGTACTATGTTCAATGATGTACTTTCCTTCTTCATTTGTAGCTGTTTCCCATTTTAGTTTTGCACCACATTCCTGAGGAGTTACTGTCCAGTTACTGAGCTTTATGGGTAGTACATAGCAAAATGCAGCACCTTCTACATTAGCAGTAATAGACTGGGTAAGACAACCTCCGTTAAAACTCATCATGCAGGTATATTCGCCATCATAGATCTTACTATATGAAGGAAAATAAACACTCCGCGTTGTGGAAAGTACAGCAGGGGATCCTTGTTTGGTCCATTGATATGTAGCCCCAGCAATATCTGGCGCTGTAATAGCATAAGCACTGCCTGTACAAGGCTGGTAAAAATTTTCAAAAGAAAACTCGCTTATTTCACCTACTGTTAATTGGGATACGGTTGATTTTCCGCAATTGTCAGTAATCAGCAAATTATACGTTGCATAAGCCTGTAGGTTAGAGAAAGTATAGTGGCCAGGTGCATTGCTGGCAATAAGAGTATAAGTAGCTTCTGGGCTGGGATTAATTCTTTTTATTTCATACTTGAATGGTCCAAATCCTGCCACTTCGATATTAGCGCTTCCGGTAGTGCCCGAGTTGCAAATGAAGGCGAACTGGCGAATTAACTGCGGTGGTGTGCCGTCAGGATAGATTCTTACTGTATCTGTAATAGTATAACTTTTCGCCCCACTGCACCAGCCCTGTTTGGCAATAGCCCTGATTTCATATACGCCGGGCGCTACATTATTGTATTTATCGCTGTTATTTGATTCGACAAAAACACCATCCTTCCAAAGCTGGGTAAAATAATAGCCCCAGTTTCTAAAGTCAACATTTGCGTTGATAGTTCCAGATCCACCGCATTGCTGGGTTACCGTCGGGTTCATATCAAAAAATACGGTGCGCCATTCGTCAGTCGGTACTGTAAAATTAAGGTTAATAAGGGAGCAGTTAACATCGAGCGTAAAGCCATATACTGCACCGGGAGTAAGATTGGTAAAAATAAAAAGGCTTTCATCATTTATCGTGGAAGACTGTCCTATATTATCAG
>JAEUVI010000141.1 GCA_016787105.1 Chitinophagaceae bacterium
AGCTGGTATGATAATGGCAGTGAAGCAATCTTACTAAAACATGCTGTAAAATAAATAAAGATCAATTCACGAACTTTTATAACTACGCTTTTGAAATCAATTTGATCATACGAATAGCTATCTGCTTTTGTACATAACTTCAATAATACATTTTCAATTAACAGAGGCTATTTGTCCCGGTAATTTATATTTAAAGATTAGTAATGGAAATATTAAACACAAGGTTTCTTTTGCGTTTTCCCGTGATAGTAATACTATTAGCTCATAGCATAACAGGAATGTTTAATGATGGTATAAATGATTTTGGGAACCTTTATTTAAATCAAATTGGCTTCTCTCCTGTCGGTGTTCCGCTTGCCTGGGCAATAAAGCTTTCGCACGTATTTTGCGCAATTTGTTTAGTGCTTAACAGGTATGTTATGGTTTCCTGTATACTTAATATTTTTATTTTACTAATGGGAATAATTCTGATTCATTTAAAAGAAGGATGGTTTGTTGTTGGAGGAGGAAGAAATGGAATTGAATTTAATTTTTTATTGATTTTTGTGCTCCTTGCAATAATTTTCCAGGCCAAGTCTCTCAATAACAGCTACAATCCCTGATTAGTAGCGGTTATTTCAATAAAAAATTTGTTACCAATGAGATTAAGACAAATTCTATCAATTATTTTAATTCTTACTACGACAATTTGCCCCGGGCAAAAAACTATTCAATTCGCGGACTCTATCAGAAGTAGCTATCATATCCCGGAACTTTCTTATGCTGTAATTGACGGTAAAACAATATTTGAAATCGCAGCATTAGGTAAACATTCAATTGATCTGCCAGATACCGCAACACTAAACGACAGGTTTCACATTGGTTCAAATACCAAAGCGATGACTGCATTTATTATTGCTAAGTATGTTGAAAAAGGAAAATTAAAATGGACAACCAAATTCTTTGATTTATTTCCCGGCTGGAAAGAAAAAAGTAATCCCGGCTACTCAAACATTACACTACAAGATTTGCTTTCTCACAGAGCAGGGATACGGCCTTTTCAGGGAATAGGCGATGAAGACCCCGAAATACCAGACTTTAAAGGAACAAAGCAGGAAAGACGAAAACAGTTCGGGAAGTTTGTATTAACAGTTGAGCCTGTAAAGCCTGACGAGCAGAATCCTTTTATTTATTCAAATGCAGGATATACATTGGCTACATTAATGTTAGAAAGAGTAACAGGTAAAAGCTGGCAGCAGTTAGTTGAAAAAGTATTCAATAAAGATTTGAAGTTAAATGTAAAGCTATCATGGCCGGAAAACCAAAAACAAAAAGATACATGGGGACATAGTTCAGAAAATGGTAAGCTCAAACCAGTTCCATCTGCAAATGATTATCATTTGGATTATACCGAACCAGCGGGCGATTTAAATATTAAGCTTAAAGACTACATCAAATTTATTCAACTTAATTTACTAGGGCTTGAAGGGAAGAATAACTATTTAAAAGCAGAAACATATAAATTTATTCACAAAGGCATTCAAAACTATTCATTAGGTTGGTTTAATATTTATGAAAACGGAAAAGAGCTTTCAGTTCATTCTGGGACAGGGGCAGAAACATATTTCACCATTGTACATATTGACAGGATAAAAAACAGAGCGTATATAATTTTTACAAACTCGTTCAACACAGATACCCAACAGGGTGTAAGACTTTTGATGAGAAAACTTAAAGAAAATTATGATAACTAACTTCTAAAGGTAAAATTTAAAAGCAAAATGCGTTGCAGTTTACTGTCAGTAATATTTGTTTTCTCCTTAATTAAAACTTTTGGACAGACAGAAGGATCGAAACTTAAGATTTCGCACATAGCAGGAGACTTTTATGGCTATACCACTTACAATATATACGAAGGAAGCAAAATTCCTGCGAACGGCATGTATCTGGTTACATCCAACGGCGTTGTTATGTTTGATACACCGTGGGACACAACACAATTTCAACCCTTGCTTGATAGTATAAAATTAAAACACAACAAAGCCGTGGTAATGTGTATTGCAACGCACTGGCACAGCGATAAAACAGCAGGTCTTGAATATTACCAACAGCAGGGAATTAAAACTTACACAACTTTTCTTACAGATGAATTGAGTAAAATAAATAATAAAAAAAGGGCACAGTATTTAATTGACAACGATACCGTGTTTAATATCGGGCAATACAGTTTTGAAACTTATTACCCTGGAGAGGGACATACTACAGACAATATCGTCATATGGTTTAGCAAAGAAAAGCTGCTCTATGGTGGTTGCCTGGTAAAAGGGACTGATGCCGAAAACCTGGGTTATTTGGGCGATGCGAATGTAACAGCGTATGAGTCTACGCTAAGGAAAGTTGAGGCAAAATGCCAAAAACCACAATTTATCATCTTATCTCATAGCGAAGGAAATGAAATAAATTCATTGGCACATTCTATAAAAATGGCCAGGAAATTAAGAAGCAAAAAGTCCCGCTGACATCGGGTACTATAAAAAATGATCGCTAAATCTTGTTTGCATTACCATTAATTAACTTTGTATTATTGATTGATTTTAATTCTCAATTATGACAACGACACCTGAACACGATGCGAAGTTTACTAAAATTACCTTTTCATCGGTATACCCACACTATGTTAAAAAAGTGGAGAGTAAGGGCAGAACAAAAGCAGAATTGCACCAGGTAATAAAATGGCTGACCGGGTTTGATGAGAAGAAACTTATGGAGCTGATTGATGAAAAAGTGACTTTTGAAACGTTCTTTAAAAGAGCAAAACTAAATCCCAATGCGCACCTGATTACAGGAGTAATATGCGGCTACCGGATAGAAGACATCACCACTCCTTTAACAAAGCAGGCAAGGTATTTAGACAAGCTGATAGATGAATTGGCAAAAGGAAAAGCAATGGATAAAATCTTAAGGAAATAAGAAAATCTTTGTTAGAACGTTTTTTATACCAATATCCATGATACGGTGAAATTATTTATTGATTGGTGTTTTTTTGCATTGAACATGATGAATTAAAACCGAAACAACCCTTTTGCTAATAGAAAAAACGGAGATGTATTCAGTAATGCTAAAGTGAACGCTGAAAATTATTGATAACATATTTTCCTATTCCAAGTTTTTTGCTCACCTCTTATTGCGGATCGACCATTAATGCTTACCTTTTGCAAGCAGTAAACGCTGGTCTGTATTACGGATAGCTACCGGTTTATCAGCCAGCACTTTTTATAACACATATACCAAAAAGATTATCATGAACAGAAGATCCTTTTTAGGCAATGCTGCGGTTGGCCTCGCCGCTGCCGGATTTCTTCCCGATGCTATACTTGCAATGACAAACAGGAAAGGTATTAATATACCGCTTGGTTTTCAATCATACGTATTCCGTGATGTGATCGGTAAGCAACCGGCAGAGACAATGAAACGCCTCGCTGGATATGGATATGAAAACATTGAATGGTGCAGCCCTAAAGGATACCAGGGAGACTTCGCTCCTCTCGCTAAGTATTCGGGAAAAGAATTGAAAAAGATTACCAATGATTCAGGGCTTCAGTCTACCAGTTGTCATTTCACCTGGAATGAAATTACGGATGATGCAAGTCTTGCTGAACGTATTGAATTCGCCAATCAGCTTGGCCTGAAGCATATGGTTTGCTCCGGTGGTTTGATGGCAAAGACAGAAGACGAAGTGAAGAAACGTTGTGACCAGATGAATCATGTAGGCGAACTGGTGAAGAAAGGCGGCATGGTGGCAGGATATCATAATCACAATGGCGAGTTTGATGAAAAATTCGGTAGCAGTCCTCAATATGATTTGATGCTGGAGCACCTCGATCCATCACTGGTTAAAATGCAGTTCCAGGTGGCTGCTATCACTTCAGGTTATAAAGCACAGGATTATTTCAGAAAGTTTCCGGGACGTTTTATTTCGGCGCACCTCCAGGATTATAGCCCTTCTGATCATACAAAAGAAGTAGTGATGGGTACGGGTATTGTTGATTGGCCAGATTTTTTTAACGCTGCCAAAATCGGCGGATTACAATATATTTTTGTTGAAATGGAATCAAACCCTGTTGTAATGGTAGGATGTGCGAAGTATATAAAAAATAGTTAAACAAAAATTTTCTATAGAAAATCACGGCCAGCAGGTCGTGATTTTTTTTGCACTACATATATTCATGTATTGGCCAAGCTGCATCAATCGTTGAATGTTTTAGTTGAGGTTATTTTACATCCAGCGATTATTATTATACATTTGAAAATAGCGAACAAATGGGCCGCTATAAAGCATGCGCTTATTACCGTGAGTTATATACCTGAATGAAGTGAACTTTATCAAGAAATATCTTACCAAAACGATTGCTTCGCAATTGCGTAAACCAAGCGGGTTGTTGGCTACTAAGGTTGCAAATAAGATGAACCAAACCAATGGCTTCCTCTATGACTTTACCATCAGCACAATGGAAATAACCGATAATGAATCCATTCTCGAAATCGGCTTTGCGAATGGTAATTTTTTTGATAGAATATTTTCTGCCAGCAATAACCTGAAATTATATGGCCTTGATTTTTCGCCTGAAATGGTTAAAGAAGCTACAAATAATAACCAGGCTGCAATCGCTGACGGCAACCTTATATTGAAATTAGGAAGCAGCGATAAAATTCCGTTTCCGGATAACAGTTTCGATAAGGTTTTTTGCATTAACGTCATTTACTTCTGGGAAAAGCCTGCTGATCATTTAAAAGAAATTTACCGGGTACTCAAACCAGGTGGTAAATTTTATACATCTATCCGTAAAAAAGAGAGCCTGGTACAGATGCCTTTTTCAAAATATGGCTTTAACATTTATACAGCGGCAGAATGGATAAACATACTTCAGCTAAATCAATTTAATTTTTTACTCACACTAAAAACAGAAAACGAACCTGATACCGAGCTTGATGGAACATTTTACAAAATGGAATCCTTATGTATCGTAGCAGGTAAGAAAGTATAGTTTTTACTCCTTTATATGATCTTGGATACTGTTATCAATTGAGAAAGACTGATGATATAATGTAAATATTGATTGAATTGAGAGTTAATAAATTCTCT
>JAEUVI010000217.1 GCA_016787105.1 Chitinophagaceae bacterium
ATGTACGGGAGGGTTTACATCGCCGAAGTTCCATTCGTATGCGGGCAATTGTCCATCGGGTTTCATATACCACTCCCGCATTATCAGCAACAACTGGTGCTTTGCAAAAGTAGGATCGGCAACTGCCATAGATATACATTGAAAAGCCAGGTCCCATGCTGCATACCAGGGGTACTCCCATTTATCCGGCATTGAAATGATATCCTGGTTTTTTAAATGTTTCCAGTCACTATCGCGGCCATATTTTTTTCCATCATTTACAGGAGTTATTCCATCAGAAGTAGTAAGCCATGTTTCTACATCAAAATGATAATATTGTTTGCTCCACAATAAACCCGCCAATGCCTGGCGCTGCACCTTCGCCATATCCTCACTCATTCCCTTTGGAAGGATAGCCGCATAATATTCATCCGCTTCTCTTTTTCTTGTATTGAATACTTCTGCAAAACCTTTCAGAAAAGCATTATCCATTGCCTTATTACTAAGGCGGCAATAAATAGTTTTCGTTTCGCCGGGCGCAATGTTAAATTTATAAACAGGTGCGAATTTCGTTCCCTGCTTGCTTGATCGCAGCTGTACAATATTTTTTCCGTTTATTATCGCATCATGAAATGCATCTTTTACAAATACTGACTTATTTGGCCGGCCAAACACTTTTTCATCATTGTTCACATTCTCTGTAAACAATGCATCGTTGGGCGATTGATAATAGAAATAGTAATCCCCTATTCTATCATGCGAGGCCTTTACAGTCGTTTTATTTAAAGCTGTGATAGATGGTTTCGCAAAATCTTCATTCCAATCCCACCGGTTATAAAACCACAATGTTGGTAATACATGTATAGGTGCAGCTTTTGAATACCGGTTCTTTATATCAATCTTTATAAAAATATCCTGCACAGATTGCTTGGCATAAGTAACAGCTACATCAAAATATTGATCATTATCGAATATACCTGTATCAAGTATTTCATATTCCGGATCCAGTCTGCCACGTTTTGCATTTTCACTTCGTAACTGATCGTAAGGAAATTCAAGTTGGGGATATTTGTATAAATATTCCATGTAGTAATGCGTAGGAATATTATCGAGGTAGTAGTATAACTCTTTTACATCTTCGCCATGATTACCCTGGCTATTGCCAAGGCCAAACAGCCGTTCTTTTAATATTGAATCTTTTCCATTCCACAATGCAACACTGAAACAGAGATTTTGAAAATAATCTGAAATGCCGGCAATCCCATCTTCACCCCAGCGGTACACGCGGAAATGCGCCTGATCAAACGGAAGATAATGCCAGGCGTCTCCATTGGTACTGTAATCTTCACGCACAGTTCCCCATTGCCTCTCGCTAAGATAAGGGCCCCATTGAACCAACGGTATAGCTTTAGTAGAATTTACGGCCAGTCTTTGATGTTCTGCAGTCATTAAAATAATTTAATCATCCAATTTTTTCAGATCTATATAAAAGCAATTTTGCCCGGTAAATATGAAAAAATACAACAGTGTGAATTACGGGTGAAATTAGCGAATTGCACGCAAATGATAGGAGCTGCAGGTTTTCCGGTTACTTATACATTAACTAACTGGATACCGGCAATTGTATTTCATAGCATCGTTCCTTGCGACGCTCCCTTATACTGTATAGCATCGATGAACTTTTTACCTGTTATTGAAAACGCCTGCTTACAAAATACAATACTTTATACTGGCTTGCATTCATACCCGGCAATGTATCCTGCAGCCAATGACGTTTGAATGAAGCAATAGCAGCAGTAGTATCTTTCATATCATATCCGATAATACGCAGCGCCTGCAAATGATCAAAGTCTTGCGGAATACTTGTGTTAGTAGTATCGCTATACCACAATCCATATCCATTATCCGCCAACTGCTTCCACGGAAAACGCCAGTTGGGATCCACTTTACGCACCGGCGCTATATCACCATGCCCGATAAAATTCGCATCTGGAATATTAAATGATCTTTTTAACCTGCCGAGTAATACCA
>JAEUVI010000225.1 GCA_016787105.1 Chitinophagaceae bacterium
CATTTACAATATTAACTGCAGGTCCCCAGCTATATACACCAGTACTGATAGCTTGCAGTTTCACCGCATCGGGTACACATATCAATGTATCCTTGGGCAGCACTGTTATGGGCGGCTTATCAATTATAGAAATCTCTTTAAAAGCCGTATCTACGCATCCTTTACTGTTTGTTACGATAAGCCTCGCGAGTTTTGTTCCTAATGCAGGATAAATATATGAGGGGTTACGTACTCTCGAAGTGTCGTCATTTACGGTCGTTTCTCCAAAATCCCATTTCCATGAATCTACCACACCATATACGGTTGTAGTATTGTCTGTAAACAGGGTTGGTTTTGTGATACAAATTCCGGTAGATGAAAATGCAGGGAAGAAACCCGGGAATACTTTTACCATTGCTGTAGCAGAATCAGAGCATAGTTGGCCGCGGTTAGTTACTAATTTCATTTGATACACGCCTGTATCTGCATAGGTGTAAGTTGGCCTTGCAATATTTGCAGTATCGTTCGTAACACCCGGCACTCCGAAATCCCAGAAATATGAAGTAATCAACGGACTGTTTGAAAGATTAAAATAATTCATTGTAAATCCATCACAGCTGATATATTCCGGTTTTAATGAGGCTGCCGCAAGTGTACAGTCGGCCACTTTCATTTGGAGATCTTTTCGCTGCGTTGCAATTGGAATTCCATTTCTGTATTCTGTAACACAAACAGTAACTACATAAATGCCCTGTGCGGGTGCAACACCTGTAATAATGCCGTTAACAGAGTTAATTGCAACTGAAGAACCTAAGGGACCTGATCCTCCAAAAGGAGAGCGATAGGGAACTGAAGCGTATGGAGGATTTGATGGCGGAACAGGAGTAGGACTGTTAGTAGAACCACCGCGAAATGCCGAACAAAAAGTATAGATTAAAGAATCATTGTCATCATCAAAAGCACCAAAGTTGTATGTAAAAGGATTGCTTTCACATATTATAACTGTATCCGCCCCGAGAAAGCGGGCACTGTTATTTTCTGGTGCAGTTGCTAATGACAATGTTCCGGGAATAACTGCTGTGTAAGTAGCGCCTATGTCATTTGAATTGCCTGAAAGGTTATTTATCCCTCTTATCCTGCAGCATCTTTGATATACTATTGTGTACCCCTCTTCGGAAGCTGGTAATACTACTTCATAGTCGTAATAACCTATTTCATAACATACTGCCGGAGGATTTGTGATGCAAGGATTAGGAGTAGATAGATTCAGACGTACTGTTGGTTTTTTATCTACATTTTGGCCTACAACAAATGAGTTGTTTTTATTGTCGAAAATAGCGATGTAAGCTGTAAGGTCTAATTGCGCGGAGCCGTCGGGTGCGTTACAATCACGATACAATTTTAGCGTGATATGATACTTGTAGTCGGAGCCGGACATTCCAACAAACTCATAATACATTTCACCTCCAGTAATATGATTGGCGAATGCAAACAGGGTACTTCCCGTAATAAAAAGTATGAATAAAAAAAACTTCTTCATTTACGCAGATTAACCGGTTTCTTCAAGGAAGTTTTTCAGAATGAGATTGCTTTTCCCGGCTTCTTCCAACATGCCCATATGCCCGGAATTTTCGAGTATATGAATGTACGACAAAGACGGCAAATGGCATTGTTTTAAAATATCTTCCTGCGGTATTGCAGCATCATATTTTCCGGCAATAAACAATATTGGTATGGTAGAACTACGAAGCACCATTGTGCGATCTGGCCGTTGAATCATTGATTCATAATACGAGACAAGCGCTGTTGCTGTAAAGTTGCTCAGACCGGCTATCTGCCCGTCTATTATTCCGGGCCGTTCATCTTTTGTTTTGGGTGAAAATAAATTCGGGGTAGTATTTTCAAGAAACCGGAAAGCACCATGCTCCAGTATAAACTCGATTCCTTTGCGTCTTATATTTCTCTTTTCTTCACTGTCTGCATAGGCTGTGGAGTGAAACAAGCCGTAAGCTTTTAAATAAGCAGCATATTTTTCTGCAAAAGCCAGCGTAATATATCCTCCCATGCTATGGCCAATCATTACACAATGCTGAACAGACTCCGCTTGCAATATTTTTTTCAACACATCAGCAAGGCCTTCCATGCTCATATCAGTTACGATTGCAGACTCGGCACTGCCGGGAATATCAGGAACAATAACCGTATAATTTTCTTTCAGTATTTCAACCTGGTTTCTCCATACATCAGCTTTTTCTCCAAAGCCGTGAACCAGCATTACAGGTTTGCCTTTTCCATCTACGCTATAAATAACTTTGGCATCATTTACCTGAATTTCTTTTTTAGCCATAATACTATATTTATAATCAGCAGTAATATGCTTAATGCAACAGCACATTTTGATAACAGGTCGCCGTTTTTTACATAAAAAGTTTTTGTTTCATTTACAGGCACATTCAATTTAATGGCTGCAACGGTATCCCATAGTTGTGGATTGATAATATTTCCCGCCGGGTCGATAAAAGAACTGATACCGGTATTGGCGCTGCGGGCTACCCATTTTCTCGTTTCAATAGCCCGTAAACGTGCATAGTTCAGGTGTTGCTTATGCCCTGGTGTATTCTTCCACCAGCCGTCATTTGTTATTATGGCAATGATATTGGCGCCATTACGAACATACCTGCTCATGTATTCACCATAAATGCTTTCGTAGCAAATGGAAGGTGCAATTTTATAACCATGTTTTGTATCTGTCAAAACAGTTCTTTCGTCCTGTCTTGCGTAGCCTGCGGTAGTGCCACCAAATTTTTCAAACCAGCTATCAATGAATTTCAGAAACCATGGTAATGTTTCCACGCCAGGCACCAGCATGGATTTGTGGTAAAATGCCATCGCGCCATTGCTATCTAATAAAACCGATCCATTAAATGCATCAAAATAAAAACCTGCTTCACCCATTGGCCTCGCAGTTTTTGTTTTTTTCGAATCGTATACACGATAGCTTTCAATACCGGTAAACAACGTGATATTGGGATGATGTTGTAAAAATCCCCATAAAGGGTTCAGGAAATAGTTTTGCTTCATCTTTGTTTCTTCAATGCCGTTTGCAAGAAACAAAGCGGTCTCAGGCCATATCACCAGGGCTGTATTACTGTCAATTTCTTTTTCGCTGGTTTGAATCAGTTTGTGTAGCTGCGCCTCAAAACTTCCGGTAGAAACTTTTTCATAAGGATCAATATTCGGTTGTACGATAACAACATTCTTTTCTGCAGGTGTTTGTTTCGGTATGTTCACCAGTTTTGAAATTACAACCGGCATTATCAATAAAACAATGGCAGCGCCCAGGTTTTTGTATGATTTGTTTCCCTCCCTTGAAAAATTACTTTTAATATGCAGAAACAATAAAACATTTACCAGCAATATCCACAGCGTGCCGCCACTTGTACCCGTATATTCATACCATTGTATCCATTCGGGATGAGTTGAAAAAACATTTCCTAATGTAAGCCAGGGCCAGCTCAACCCCCAGTCCTGCAAATGAATGTATTCAAAACACATCCAGAATAAAATAAGCGAAGCATATCCTGCTTTTTCGCCCAACCATTTTTTTGCTACTTTAAAGCCAAACCAGGGAAAGCACATTAATAAACTGTTTGCGAGAAACGCACCCGCAGCTCCCGGGGCAGAAGCATTCCATACCCACCATGTTGTTGCCACATTCCATGTGAACATGGTTATATAGGTAAGCCCGAAAAATTTTGCACGGCTTTTCACTTTTGTTTCTATCCACAATAACGGTATCCATGCTATGAAGATGAGAAAAGTAAGCGGCGATACAGGCCATGCAGCCCATAACAAAAGACCAGAAGCTATTGCAAGCAGCGGATTGATAAATCTGTTCACAAAATAGTTTGTGTAAAAATAGAGGATTTGATTTTGCAGTTAAATCCTGTTATAGAAATTAACAGAATTGGCAAATAAAAAACCGGCAAGGCCGGTTTTTTTATAAATAGCTCAATAGATAGCGCTGTTATCTCCTGCTATAGTTAGGCGCTTCTTTCGTTATTTCTATATCGTGTGCATGGCTTTCACGCATGCCTGCATTGGTTATTTTTACAAACGACGCTTCTTTTAATTCAGCGATTGACTTTGCGCCGCAATAGCCCATACCAGCCCGCAAGCCACCTACATACTGATACACTACTTCTTTCAGTAAACCTTTGTAAGCAACACGGCCTTCTATTCCTTCTGGCACAAACTTTTTTACATCGTCTTCTACGTCCTGGAAGTAGCGATCGCTGCTGCCTGTAGCCATAGCTCCCAATGAGCCCATACCACGGTATTCTTTGAATTTTCTGCCTTCATAAATGATCGTTTCACCAGGGCTTTCTTCGGTGCCTGCAAAAATACTTCCCATCATCACGGCATCTGCACCCGCGGCCAATGCCTTTACCATATCGCCTGTATAACGGATACCTCCATCCGCAATTATCGGTACATTTTTCTGTTTCAAAACAGAATGCGCTTCCATAATAGCAGTCAACTGCGGTACTCCTGTACCTGCTACGATGCGGGTTGTACAGATTGAGCCAGGCCCGATTCCTACTTTCACAGCATCAGCGCCGGCTTCTGCCAAAGCTTTTGCGCCTGCAGCAGTTCCTACATTGCCTGCTATCACGTTTATGTTTTTAAAATTCTTTTTTACGTCTTTCAAAGCAGAGATAACTCCTTTACTATGTCCATGTGCACTATCCAATGCTATAAGGTCAACACCTACATTTTGTAAGGCTGAAATACGATCCATTAAGTCTTTCGTTATACCTACACCTGCTCCGACCAGCAAGCGACCAAAGCCATCTTTCACTGCATTCGGAAAACTTTGTAATTGCAAAATATCGCGATAAGTAATCAGGCCAATCAGTTTACCACTTTTGTCAACAACAGGTAATTTTTCAAATTTGTACTGGCGAAGAATTTTTTCTGCTTTTTTCAAATCCGTTCCTTCCGGAGCGGTTACCAGGTTTTCCTTTGTCATCACTTCCGCCACTTTTCTCTTAGGGTCATCTTCAAAACGTAGATCACGATTAGTAAGAATGCCGACGAGCCTGTGATTTTTATCTACAATAGGAATGCCGCCAATTTTGTTTTCACGCATTAATCGTAATGCGTCGCCGATAATAGCATCCTGTTGTAGGGTAATGGGGTCAAGGATGAGTCCACTTTCGCTTCTTTTCACTTTTCTTACATGCTCAGCCTGCTTGTCAATAGTCATGTTTTTATGAAGGATACCCAGGCCACCTTCACGGGCCAGTGCAATAGCGAGTGTTGCTTCCGTCACCGTATCCATTGCCGCGGAAAGCATAGGTACATTCAGTGTAATATCTTTTGTAAGCTTTGACCTGATTTCCACATCCCTGGGTAGCACCTGGCTATAGCCGGGAATGAGTAAAACATCATCGAACGTAAGACCTTCAGTAAATGATTTTGTAGAAACTTTTTTAGAAGAGGGGATATTTCTTGTTGCCATGTGCAAAGATAGGCGGGTAGGTAAATATGAGCCAACTAATTTTTTTTAGCGTATAAAAGCTTTATAAATAACCTACTAAGTTAATGAGGTAGAACATACAGGCTGTTTAAATTAAAGTAGCTTTCTTTGCGGAAGAATTATTTATCTATGCGTATTACCAGGCTATTCAAAGAGTTCTTCAAAAGTGAAAAGGCATCAGGCTTTATACTGGTTGGCTGCACCGCGCTATCGCTTTTACTCACCAATTCGTCACTTGGAAGCAGCTATTCGGCACTCTGGAATACCTCTATAGCCGGTCATTCTGTTACGCATTGGATAAATGATGGCTTAATGGCTATATTTTTTTTACTGGTAGGGCTGGAGATAGAGCGTGAAATTTATATCGGGGAACTAAAAGATATAAAAAACGCGATGCTTCCAGTTTTTGCCGCTTTAGGCGGTATGTTGGTCCCGGCATTAATACATTTTTTATTCAATAAGGGTACTTCCGCGCAAGCCGGTTTTGGTATTCCAATGGCTACTGATATTGCTTTCGCGTTGGGTGTGCTTTCAATGGCTGGAAAAAGAGTGCCATTTGCTTTGAAAATTTTTCTTACCGCACTTGCCATTATAGATGACCTTGGGGCCATATTAATTATCGCCATATTTTATACATCCGACCTGTCATGGCCAAATTTGCTGATAGCATTGGGTATTTTCCTTGTACTGTCTATAATGGGGCGTTTTAAAGTTTACAACCTGGCACTTTATATTATTCCGGGTATAGCGATGTGGTATTTCATGCTGCAATCTGGTGTGCATGCTACTGTAAGTGGAGTATTACTGGCTTTTGCTATTCCATTTGGAAAAGGTGATGAAAAATCGCTTTCGAGCCGTTTGCAGCATTTTCTTCATAAGCCTGTCGCGTTTATAATCATTCCTTTATTTGCTCTTGCGAATACCTGTATCATTCTCGAAAAAGATGTTTTTTCTCATTTAACGGATAGCAACAGTTTAGGAATTATGCTGGGGCTTTTTGTTGGCAAACCAATCGGTATTTTTTTATTGAGCTGGATAGCTATCAAAGCTAAATTAGGGCAATTGCAAACCGGCATTACACTCAGGCATTTGTTAGGTGCAGGCATGCTGGGTGGTATTGGTTTTACCATGTCAATTTTTATTACGTTGCTGGCTTTTCCTGAAGGTGAAATTATCTCTATTTCAAAAATATCTATCCTGCTGGCATCGCTGGCATCAGCCATTGTTGGACTTGCTTTTTTATTGCTCATAAAACCGGCAAAAGTGCTGCCAGACGCTGGTATTAACTGATTTTATGCTAAAAAGGCTTTATTGCCTTTAACCTTATAAACCTTATTTTTGCGCCATTCCCGTTTTTCAACGGCAGTCTAAAATACAGTACAATTATGGCGGATATTTTTGAGCGTTTGTTAAAGAATTATGGCCCGATAGGCCAACACAGGGAGAGGGCACACGGTTATTTTGCATTTCCAAAATTGGAGGGCCCTATTGGCAGCCGCATGCAGTTTCGCGGTAAGGAAATGATAGTGTGGAGCCTCAATAATTACCTTGGTCTTGCAAATCACCCTGAAGTGCGTAAGGCAGATGCTGATGGCGCAAAGGAATTTGGCCTGGCACTACCAATGGGAGCAAGGATGATGAGTGGAAACAGCAACTATCATGAACAGTTGGAACAAGAACTGGCTGCATTTGAAGGTAAAGAAGATGCAGCGTTACTCAACTACGGTTACCAGGGCATGGTAAGCATTATCGATGTGCTTTGCAGTCGTCATGATGTGATAGTATATGATGCTGAAAGTCACGCATGTATTATTGATGGGTTGCGTTTACACCCAGGACATCGTTATGTTTTTAAACACAATGATCTTGCTGATTTTGAAAAACAATTGCAACGTGCTTCTCAACTGGTAGAAAAACAAAAAGCAGGCGGTATACTGGTAATTACAGAAGGTGTATTTGGTATGGCGGGTGACCAGGGAAAATTGAAAGAAATAGCTGATCTGAAAAGCAAATACCAGTTTCGCTTATTAGTAGATGATGCACATGGATTCGGTACACTGGGTAAAACAGGCGCCGGTGCCGGCGAAGCACAAGGGGTACAGGATAAAATTGATTTGTACTTTTCTACGTTTGCAAAATCAATGGCTTCTATCGGTGCGTTTATTGCAGGAGATAAAGATATAATTGATTATATCCGTTACAATATCCGTTCACAGATTTTTGCCAAAAGCTTACCAATGCCATTGGTGATTGGTAATCTTAAAAGGCTTGAGTTGTTAAAAACAAAGCCTGAACTAAAAGATAAGCTGTGGGAGAATGCAATGAAGCTTCAGAATGGTTTAAAAGAAAGAGGTTTTGATATTGGTAAAACAGATTCGGTTGTAACGCCGGTGTATATGAAAGGTGATGTACCAGAGGCGACAGCGATGGTAACAGACCTGCGTGAAAATTATGGCATATTTTGTTCTATTGTAGTTTACCCGGTTATTCCGAAGGGGCATATCATTTATCGGCTTATTCCTACTGCCGCACATACTGATGATGATATTAAACAGACGCTCAAAGCTTTTAGTGAAACGAAACAAAAACTGGATGCAGGGGAATACAAAGTAGAAGCTATTCCCGATATGGCAGAAGCAAAGTAAATAGAAGTATATTTTTATAAAGAAGC
>JAEUVI010000226.1 GCA_016787105.1 Chitinophagaceae bacterium
CAGGCATTTTAAAAATTTACCCCGCTGATGAAGACAATTGATCTGGCGCCGGGTACTGATACAGGCAGGCAGCGGCAGGACAACCAGGATCGGTTCATTGCAAAAAAACTATGGACCGATAACCAGGCATTGCTTGCAGTAATTGATGGTGTGGGCGGATATGAAGGAGGTGATGTAGCCGCAACGATTGCGCAAGAATCACTGGAATATTATATGTCTTCGCCAAAAGGCGATGTCCTTTCCATGCTGAAGGAAGCCGTGATATTGGCCAATAACCAGGTTATCGAAAAAAAAGAAAGTGATCCCAAAATGGCGCAGATGTGCTGTGTGCTCACCGCCATTGTAGCTGATGCAAAAAAACAGGTATTGCAATATGTACATGTAGGCGATACAAGGCTCTACCGTTTCCGGAACGGGATACTGGAAAAAATAACCAATGATCATTCATTGGTAGGCGTACGCGAAGATGCCGGCGAGCTTTCGGAAGCAGAAGCGATGCGTCATCCGCGGAGAAATGTAATACTGAGGCAGGTGGGTACAGAAGTCCACCGCATTGACGATCCTGACTTCCTTGAATTCGGAGAAATTGAATTTCTCTCAGGCGATATACTATTACTCTGCAGTGATGGCCTCTCCGACCTGGTTACCAAAGACCAGATAACTTCATTGCTGAATAAAAAGCAACCATTGACATCAACGGTTACAGAGCTCATTGCATCAGCCAATAAAGCAGGTGGTACGGATAATGTAACTGTTGTGCTTGTAAAAAATACCTCCAAAGCAAAACCAGCACAGCAAATAGAAACTGTGGGAGGACCGGTCCCTGTATTTGAAGAAAAAGAAAATACAATAATCCAGGAAAGCAAAACGGACATAATAAAGACAAGCCCGCCTGCGAACAAATTGACGAATACATTATTAATCGCTTTATTGCTCGCCATACTTACACTGGCAGGCATATGGCTTATCAAGACACCTTCAGCACCAAAACCAAAATTGGCAACCACACAGGTTGATTCAAGTAAAAACATAATTAAAAAAATTCCTGATTCACTACTCAATCTTGAACCTGATACCATCCGGTTGAAAAGTACTATTGAATTGAATAAGTCGGGGCTGGTAACCGGCAGCAAAATCAAAACAACTGTACTTGTACCCGCCGTTGCCTTCGACAGTAGTATCGCAATTAAAATTGTAAACATACCGGGCAAACAAGCTGAAAATGATACAATTTGGTTGAAAGATTTAATTATTCAAGGCTTTGAAACAGGCATCAGTGTAGAGCGAAACAGCATACTTTTCCTGGACAATGTGCTATTTAAAAATGTAGCGCATCCCGTCAGTTATCGCAATTCCGATTCGACCAAAATTAAAAACCTGAGATTTGAATAATGGCCACTGAACGTTATGACCATAATTTTCCAGGGTATGAAATACTGGCGCAACTCGGAAGAGGAAATGCCCGTGTGCTCAAGGCCCGCAATCAAATCACCGGCGAGCTGGTAGCGATAAAACATTTTGCACTTAATACCGATGCGGAAACATTGCGGCGTTTTCAGTTAGAGTCCGAAATAATGACTGCGGTAAACCATCCGAATATTGTGAAGATAAAAGAAGTGCGGCTCGATGCAGCCCTGCCTTATATCGTGATGGATTTTATACAAGGTGGTGACTTGCGCAGCTTATTAAAAAAAGAAGGAACGCTGGATATTTCAACCGTGGTACGGCTGGGTGTGCAGTTAGCCTCTGCCTTCAAAGCAATACATGCCAAAGGAATTATTCACCGGGATATTAAACCCGAGAATATCATGTTCCAGCATTTGCCAACGGAAGAATTACATTTCCTGCTTACAGATTTCGGTATTGCCAAACTGCGTGAACAATCCAATACAGTTACCGGTACATCGCTCATGACTTACGAGTACGCATCACCAGAGCAATTTGATGATTTTAAACACGTTGATGCGGCTACCGATTATTATTCTTTAGGTATCGTATTGTATGAATGTTTATCAGGAGCAGTACCTTTTCCTTTAAAGGATACCGGCATGATCTCATTTATCAAAAAGGTAATGAATGATGCACCGCCTAAACTTATTTCGCCAAAAGGAAAGTTTATACCAACCGGTATTGAATCGCTTATCAAAGCATTGCTCGCAAAAAAGAAAGAAGACCGGCTTGCAGATCCTGATAAATTACAATTACTGCTGCGTCGTGCAGAATTTGAACAACCGGGAGAAAAAACCATCCCTGAAACACCTGAACAAAAAAAACAACCAGTTTTCGTAAACAAAACAAAACCAGTACAATCAAGTTTTAAAAATCCTGCTCAGGTCGTTGTAAAAAAGAAATCCTCCAACCGCAAACTGATCATTGTTTTAATCATTATCGCAGTCATCGGCATCTCTATCATTACAGCTATTGGCAAAGAGTTTAAAAAAATTTTCTCTGATAATTTAAATACACCTGGCATTACCTCTACTCATACTGATACAACAAACAATAATCCGGCAACACCAATAAAACCTATAGATAGCCAGTTTAACAAACAGGTCAACCCTGTTCCTACCCGCAAACAGGATGTAACAATCCAATACGATGAGGGAAGCTATACCGGTGAGGTAAAGGACGGATTGCCAAACGGACATGGAACTTTTAAATGGAATAACGGCCACCGATATGTGGGTGATTGGGTAAAAGGAAAAATGGAAGGAAAGGGCTCCTATTATTATATGGAAGGCGAGTATTATGATGGTGACTTTAAACAGGATGATAAACAAGGCGAGGGCATTTACACCTGGTACAGTGGTGCCATGTATACTGGCGAGTGGGCGAATAATGAAATGGAAGGGTTTGGCACTTTTACAGCAGGGCCCGGCCAGTCAGTATCAAAATGTGAAGGGTGCCGCACATACAAAGGCTACTGGAAAAAAGGACTAAAAGAAGGATTTGGACAATGTTATGACGAAAACGATCGGCTACTCTATATGGGTAATTTTAAAAATGATGAACCCGAGGATGAATACCCGAATGTAGACCGCTCAACCAATCAATAAATGAAAGCAAAAAATAAACCGGCAGGCGGCCATTTATCACTGCTACTTTCTTCGTTTGTTATATTTTTATTGTTTGGCAGGTTATGGCAAAACCTGCAACCCACGTTATTACAAACGGAAGAACAATATAAAAGCGGTCGAGCTGCTAATCTCCGGAAAGGAATAGACCCGGAAGTATTGAAAAAAATACTTGCAAACGGTGATTACTTTTCTGACCCGGCAGACATCGATCTGTTTGCAGATTCACTGACTACAAAATTGTCCGTATCAGGTGAGCTTCCAAATCTTGGCTCACTGAACAAACAGGCATTTTTTATAACAGCGCCGACCCGCTGGCAATCAAAAATGGGTGGTGCCGATTTCCAGGATCGTTTTCATGCCTCATTGATACGGCTCGGTTTTGATTCTCTTATCTATGCGCAGGAGTCCACATCTCCCCCGTCCCATCCTACAGTAGTAGCCGCTGGCAAGGGAAATAAATCTATTAGCGGTACTGTTGAAATAAATGATACGCCATCTGCCGGTATACTGGTACAGCTAAAACAACACCTTGCTTCTGCGGAAGAAGATACGCTGGTGGAGCCAACCTGGTATTGCAGAACGGATGCATCCGGGCAGTTTAAATTTACCGGCCTGGAAAAAGATTCAGCATACAGCGTAATTCCATTGAAACCGGGATTTGAATTTGGCCGCAGGAAGGGCACAGCGGTTTTATCTGCAGATGCATCTTATAATTTTAACGGTAATGCACATATGATACGGCTGATAGGTTCCCAGGCATTTACCCGCGTTAAGGATGATAAATCATTCACAGTACGAACACCTGCCGAATTCCGCTCGTCTGTAATGGTGCTCTTTGCACTATTCCTGCTTTCCTTCTGGGCCGATCATCTTTTCTGGATCGTTCGAAAATTTCGGGCAGATACATTTTTATTACCGGTACTTATGCTGCTAACGGGCATTTCGTTAGTCATTTTATTGGGCCTCCAGGATCCATTGCGTGATACAATGCATGCATCACAGGTTTTGCAGGGAATTGTAATTGGGCTGGTTTTGTTAGCAGTGTTATCGCAGGTTGATTTTGGAAAGCTATATGCAAGCTGGTATTTTGACTGGCTTTTTAACTTTAAGAAAGGATCATTCTTTAATCTCCAGGGATGGACATGGCTGACATTTGCAGTCTTACTCGCTGTGTTAACATTGCTGATTGGTACCGGCCCTGAAGGAAGTGGCGTGAAAGTAAATCTTCAATTTGGCGGGCTACTTTTTCAACCCAGTGAAATAACAAAATATCTTCTCTTGTTTTTCTTCGCAGCTTTTTTTGCGGCCAACGAACAAAAGTTACGAGACCTGCAGGATCTTCGCTGGCGTTTTATTACAAGTTGGACAGTAATGGCAGCAGCGGGTTTCATTCTTGTTTTATACCTGCTAATGGGCGATATGGGCCCGGCACTGGTAGTCTGTTTCACGTTTCTCATTTTCTATAGTTTATCACGGGGAAATTTGTTAGCAACAATGCTGACCGGAATCACGTATGGCATACTGTTATACATACTGCCTGCATGGATTGCCACAGTAATCAGCTTTACAGGTTTTATTGCCTACCTGCTTGTACGCGGAACAATGAAGTCACAAAAATGGTATGGTTATCTCGCTGTACTGACAGAGCCGCCACTATTGCTTCTGTTAATTATCGCGGCATTTACATTCGGTGATCAGTTGCCGGGTGTGGGAGAAAGGTTGGCGGACAGAAAAGAAATGTGGCTCAGCCAATGGAACAATGATATTTATGGCGGCGATCATCTTGCACACTCATACTGGACTCTTTCTGCCGGTGGTTTTTCCGGTCAGGGCCTGGCAAAAGGATTCGCGAATACAATGCCCGCAGCTCATACAGATATGATACTTCCAACTATCGGTGAAGAAATAGGCTGGCTCGGACTGGTTGCTATTTTTTTGCTATATGGTATTTTGATTCACCGTATTTTTTTGCATGCAAAAAGAGCAGGACAACCATTTAGTTTTTATCTCTGCGCCGGCATTGCCATTGCTACAGGTGTTCAGTTTTTATTAATAGCTGCAGGCTCTGTAGGATTACTACCGCTTACAGGAGTTACCGTTCCATTTTTAAGTTATGGAAAAATTTCGCTGATCATCAATCTCGCGGCAATAGGCATTGTAGCAGGTATTTCCGCAAGACAGGGAAAAGAAATACAGAAAGAATATATCCGGCGAAATTACGACCCTGTTTTACTGACAGGCATAACCGGTTTTTTGATCGGCATATTGGTTTTATCCGGAAAGCTGGCATGGATACAATTGTGGAAAGGCAAAGAGTATATTGTAAAACCTGCAAGAGTAATTGATCGCAATGGATTGCCAGTATTCAGTTACAATCCGCGTATTAATGAACTGGCAAAAATTATCGGTGCCGGTACTATATACGATCGCAATGGGCTGGTACTGGCAACAAGCGACCCGATGCGTATTACAAAAGATATGGACTCACTTACCGCGGCAGGCATTCCGTCATCCGATCTTATTGAATTGAGAAGAAAAAAACTGAAACGGTACTACCCTTTTGAGGAAAAACTATTTTTCTGGGTTGGTGATTTTAATACCCGCTTATTCTGGAACCAGGATAATGGTTATTTCGCGGAAGCCGAACATCTTACCACGTTGAGAGGATTTGATACAAAACCTGTAAAGACTGATTTTATTACTTCCCGTTATCGTTCCGATCGGTTTACCAAAGCCGTTGATAAAAAAGTACAGTTGATAGCATATGATTATTCACCGCTTGCCCCTATGCTGCGGTCGGGTATTGACAGCACAGACAGTGAAGTAAAAAAGATAACAGGCAAAAACAGGGATGTACACCTTACGGTAGATGCGAAATTACAAACGGAATTGCAACAGGCTATAGCCGGATCAGAGTTTAACAATAAGCGTATATCTGTAGTAGTTATGGATGCAGCTTCAGGTGATTTTTTAGCTTCAGCAATTTACCCGCTGCCCGATCTCCGGTCACCGGAAACAATGCTGCTGTCAGAGAAAGAAAGATCTAAGTTGAATTCATTGATTACTGAAAGGGATCTTGGAATGACTTATGCAACAGCACCGGGCTCAACAGCCAAAATTCTTACCGCCATGGCTGCATTTAAAAAAATGGGCCCTTCTGCCGCGGAAGCTGGCTATAGGGATATATCACCGGAAGAAATCATCCGCGGAAGAACAGATGGCGAGCATGAGCCTTACAACTCAACAAGTCTTCCTTTTATTGATATGCGGGAAGCCATTGTGCATTCGAGTAATATTTATTTTATACGCCTTGCCAACGATAAATCACTGGATGATGAGCTAAGTGAATTTTATTTAACTACCGGCATGAATGTTCACCTCATTGGTGGGTATAACTATCAGCCGGATAAATCCGAAACAAGCAATTTGCAAAAAAGAAAATTAGTCCAGTTCTGGAAAGACTCTGTCTACTCTGTTAATCGTAAGTTTTATACTGACCCGAAACGGCAGGGAAAAGTGTCGCGGTATTACGGTGAATTTTCAGGGCTTGCCTGGGGACAAGGCCAGTTGACTGCTACACCCGCATCAATGGCACGTATGGCAGGCATCATCGCAAATAAAGGAAGCTTTCAGCCATCTAATTATATTTTTGAAAAAGCAGGTGTTCGTCAGCGTGATACAGTTCCTGTTAAAATGATAAGAGAAAAACAAAGCGCTGAAAAACTGGAATCATTCATGATTGATCAATCCAATCCAAAAGGAGGAAGATCAAAGATTGACGGATCAAAAGTAGCAGGTAAAACAGGCACTCCTCAACGTATGCTGAAAAATGTATTGGAGCGGGATGGCTGGTATGTGTTCTACGCCCCTACTCCCGATAAAAAATCACACACTGTTATATGCGTACGCATAGAACGCGGAGGAGCATCTGCCAATGCTGTAAAACTGGCGAATACACAGGTAGTACCCGTCCTGCAAAAAATGGGATATTTAGGTTCATTTTAAACTTTGTTATGAAAGATATAGCAGCAGGTTTGCCACCTGCATCTAAGAAAAGAGAAGAGATTATCCGCTTTATTATTCACGGCATGGCAGCTTATGTGAATGAGCGGAAAACAGGTATCAAAGGAATACGCTTATATATATTGACAAAAAGCAAAGAAGAAGAAAACCTTGTGCGTATTGCATTATACGCCGAAAAGCCTGGCGCCTTTAAAGAAGAAGAGTTGGAACGCAAATTATCTGATCATTATATAAACCCTGATGCAGGCTGGTATTTTGAATTCGAAACAGTGCCTGATCATATTCCCGAATGTCAATACCGCAATGACAGCATGGGCCTTGATATTATTAAGGAAAGTATCATTAAAAACAATTTTTCCAGGGGCCGGGTTACCATTTTATCTGGTCAGGCCGAACACGAAGAGTACCTGCTTGACCCTGCAATAAAATCAAAATATAAAATCGGCCGTGGAAAAAATCCGGTACTCACTACAGGCATGATGCATTCAAACGATATTGTTTTTATCGCGAAAGAAGAAGAAGGATTCGATGAAACAAAAGGCGCCGCTAATCTTACGGTAAGTCGTTTTCATGCATCCATTATTTTCAAACCAGAGCAGAATAAATTTTATATCGCAGCGGAAGCCGGAGGTGTAGCGAGTAAAACAAAATTATTTTCAGAAAACGGAAAGATGATCAGGCTGCAAGTTCCTGGTGCATTGCATGAACTGGCCGATAACGATCAGGCAGAGCTGGGAGGAAGCGTAAGAATTCTCTTTAAGCGTAGCAGTTAATTAAGGCAAGGTTACGCTTTGCACTTTACCATCGCTGTGTAAATCTTGGGCGGACAATAGGATCTCAAGCGGACGCAAAATTTTCCTCATATCATCGCCGAGTCCACGCCCAACACACATAACCATCTGTGAGACACGACTAAGAACCCTACTTATTGAGGGCGCTCGGAAAGAAAGAAGAACAAGAAATTAATGGTATAAAATAAACAGCATGAAAAAAATAGCATCTGTTTTTATAGCAGCCTTCCTTTTTGTTTTTATTGCATGTAAACAGAAAATTTATGATGTCGCGATTGAGACAGGTATCTCTAGCACCATAGATCTCAAAAAGGGGCTTTATGTGGTGTTTTATCAG
>JAEUVI010000292.1 GCA_016787105.1 Chitinophagaceae bacterium
CCACAGCCTTATATTACCTTCGCACACAACATTGAAAAAACCCTTTCGTTAATACCATCATGAAAAAACTACCTGTTTACAGTTTATTCCTCGCTGCTATTTTGTTTTCTTGCAAAGACAAAAACAATACGCCGGATGTATCCGCAGTAAAAGCAGATATAAAACTGGAACGCTTTGACCAGGACTTTTTCTCTATTGACACGAATGGGATAGAAAAACCATTATCAAACCTTCAAATAAAATACCCGGTATTGTTACCGGTTTTTATACAAAATATTCTGGGTGTTGACAGTGCTCACCTGGCTACTGGTATCTCTACTTTTATACGCCTTAGCAAATCGATTTATGATACAGTGAATATTGTTTTCAAAAACACAGATGGATTAAAAAAAGATTTTGAACAATCATTTAAATATGTAAAACATTATTTCCCTGAATATCCGATTCCTGCTATAAATACTATTATCGGGCCGATCGACCTGCTTGCGAAAACAAGCGATGGCTATTCACCCGATTTTATCGGGCCTGGGTTTTTAGGGATCAGCCTGCAATTTTATCTTGGTAAAAATTTTTCGCTATACAATGATGAATATTTTATAACGAATGTAGCGCCGCAATACCGCAGCCGTCGTTTTGAAAAAGACTATATCGTACCTGATGCAATGAAGCTGGTAGTAGATGATTTATTTCCGGATAAAACCAGCGGCCGCCCACTGATAGAGCAAATCATTGAAAAAGGAAAACAATTGTGGCTACTGGATAAATTTTTACCTCAAACAGCCGATTCCTTAAAAACAGGTTTTACAGCCGACCAGTTGGAATGGTGCAGCCTTAACGAAGGCCTGATCTGGAACCAGATCATTTCAAATGATAACCTGTACTCAGTCGACCCTACAACCATTCAAATTTATATTGGCGAGTCTCCCACAACACAAACAATGCCGGGCGAGTCTCCGGGTAATATTGGCCCGTGGATCGGTCGCCAGGTCGTCAGGAAGTTTGCAGAAAAAAAATCCGGCATCAGCCCCGTTGAGTTAATGCGGACAGATGCAAAAAAAATTCTGGAGGAAGCAAAATACAAACCCAAATAATTGTTTCCTGAATTATTAAGCCCGCTCCCGCTTTATTCCCTATATTGTGCGCTTTAGAGCCAGTATTTTACTGGCTTGTTTTGTGATAAATAAACAACATGAAGGTTCTCAGCACCCTTACAGATCCCATATACATTCCAAAAGAAAAATTTTCATGGTATGATAACTTATGGTTGCGTATTATAAATGACAAAAGGGATCTTCCTTTTATTTACCTTTTAACATCTATTCACATTTTCATAATACCCGCGGCTATTATTTTATTTACTCCAATACTGAAAGGCTGGTGGTGGTGGGCCCTTGCCATTCCTTATTTTTATGTTGCACAATTTTATTATAAAGGTCGTTTTGGATTAATGTTTCATTGCATTTGCCATCGTAAATGTTTTAAAGCACCTTACCAGTGGCTGCACACTTATATAACATGGATTGTATGCCCGCTATTTGGACATGCTCCGGAAAGTTATTTCAGCCATCACATGGGCATGCACCATGTAGAAAATAATATGGAGGATGATACGAGTAGCACCATGAACTACCAACGAGACAGTGTCAGCAATTTTCTGCTTTATTTTTTTACATTTCTTTTTTCCGGTGCACGTGATACCTTCTTTTATCTTTTCTACCGTAAAAGAAAAAAACTATACGCCCGTCTTACCTTTGGAGAATATGCATTTCTTGCCATTTGCATTGCTTTGTGCTTTTTAAATCTAAAAGCCGCATTGATGGTATACATCATTCCATTTGTATTTGCAAGATTGGTAATGATGCTCGGCAACTGGACACAGCACGCATTCATCGATAGTAATGAGCCTGAAAATTTGTACAAAAGTTCAGTAAACTGTATCAACACAAAATATAATCATGTATGCTGGAATGATGGCTACCATATCATTCATCATTTGCGCCCGGGATTGCATTATACAGAAATGCCCGGCGAATTTTTAAAGAGAAAAGATGAGTTTGCAGCCAATAAAGCGATTGTATTTGACGGTATACATTACCTGCATATTTTTACTTACCTGCTTACAAAACGATATGATAAACTTGCGGATAATCTTGTAAACATCAATAATTCTTACGGGAGTAAAGAAGAAGCGATGGCCTTGCTCAGGGAGAGAACAAGAAAAATTAAAAGAGAACTCTAATTATTTTTTGTCGGTACAATCATTTCAAAAGAAGGAATATTCACATCAAACATTCCTTTTGTACTCATGTTTTCCATTTGATAAGATCCTTGCATTTTCCCCATTTCAGTACGCAGGTTGCATCCACTTACATACTGGTATTTTTCGCCCGGTGATAATGTAGGCTGCACACCCACTACGCCTTCACCTTCTACTTCACGGTATGTACCATTACTGTCAAATATATTCCAGTGACGGCGGTATAGCTTTATGGAAAAGGAATTGTGGTTTTCGATAGTAATGCGGTAGGCAAACATAAATTCCGACTGCAGCGGGTTACTGTAATCCGGTTGGTAGAAAGTTTCTACGCTTATTTCAACACCTTCGGAAATTTTACTTGTCATAAGCTTCAATGTAAATTTAGGCAAAATCAACAAAGTTGATCATACTTGGGGAGAATTAGTATGCAATTCAGCACCAACCCCTAATTTTGGAGCACACTTAAAAAACTATCTCGATATGAAAATAGCTGTTGCAAAAGGCGATGGTATCGGCCCGGAAATAATGAACGCAGTACTTAAAATATTTGAAGCCAATAAAGTACCACTTGAATATGAGTTTGTAGATATGGGAAAATGGGTTTTTGACAAAGGGTTTAATAACGGTATGACGCCGGAAGCTAAAATCGCTATTGAGTCGCTGGGTCTGCTTTTTAAAGGCCCGATGGAAACGCCAAAAGGAAAAGGCGTAAAAAGCATCAATGTTACCGCACGTAAAACCTGGAATACATTTGCAAACAAAAGAGCTTTTCTCAGCCTGCATGGAGTAGATACAGTTTTCAGTAAAGCAGGTATCCCGATTGATATTACAGTTGTTCGCGAAAACATTGAAGACACATATGGCGGAGTTGAGCATATGCTTACGCATGATGTGGCACTCAGTCGTCGTTTTATTACCCGCCCTGGCAGTATGCAGGTTATCCGTTATGCTTTTGAAATGGCAAGACAAAAAAAAGCCAAGCGAATTACTTGTGGTCATAAGGCCAATATCATGAAGATAACAGACGGTCTTTTTCTCGAATCATTTTACGAAGTAGCAAAAGAATATCCCGATCTGAAAGCTGATGATATTATCGTAGATGACTTATGTATGAAATTAGTGACAAGGCCTGATAAATTTGATGTAGTGGTGCTAACCAACCTGCAGGGAGATATTGTGAGTGATTTATGCGCCGGCCTTGTTGGTGGATTGGGTTTTGCGCCTTCAGCTAATATTGGAGACCATATTTCAATTTTTGAAGCTGTACATGGCACCGCTCCGGATATTGCAGGAAAAAATATTGCTAACCCAACAGCACTTTTATTAAGTGGCATAGCAATGCTGCGGCATGTAGGCCTTACCGGTAATGCCGGAGAAATTGAAAATGCATTATTGTATACGCTGGAAAGCGGTGTTCATACCGGTGATTTTGGTGATAAGTCAACACCATCCGTAAATACAACACAGTTTGCAGAAGCTATTATCAGCAATTTTGGAAAGAAGCCTGAGCAATGGGCAACAGAAATCATTCCTAATAAACCAGGTACGCCTACTCCATTTAAATTGGTACAAAACTCAATGATGGTTTCAAAAGAAGGAATTAACGAAACTATTATTGGTGTTGATCTATTTATAGAAAGTGAAGAACAACCGGAAGCGATTGCCCATAAATGCCAACGACATGCCGGTGTTAAATTCAAGCTGGTTAATATCAGCAACCGCGGTACACAGGTTTGGCCCACAGGTTCAGTGTATACCAACCTGGTAAACCAATACAATGTGCGTTTTGAAAGTCTTGACGATTCTCCGCTCAATCAGCAGGATGTAATCAGCTTATATGTAAGCATGAGTGGTAATTTCAAAATCTGCTCTCATGAATTGCTGAATAGCTGGGATGGAAAAAAATCGTATAGCCTGGCGCAGGGACAGTAATGCATTATTAGCGCACATATTCTTCAATCCATTCAAGGCTATCAGGATATGGAACATTATAATCCTTAAACATAGCCTTTGTAAGCAACATTTGATTGTTGCTTATTTTTTTTGGGCAATATATTACAGGAAACTTTCTCCCGATTAAAGATTCACAAAAAGCAGAAGACAAATCGCAATATCCCGTGCTGCCATGATATTCTTTATTGGAAACAAAAAAAGTAAAGTCTACACCTCCGCAAGTGTGCTTCTGATTAGTGTTCGTCCCGGTAATTGTACCAAAGGTGATAACATTATTTAAACTAAGATTATATCTATCAATCAATGAAATTATTATTAAATATCCAAAAGAAGCAATAGCCACGATTTGAAAAACCGTCCAAAATACCTTTCTTCGCCTATTTCTCCGATGTAATCTATTCATAGATTTTTCTATGAAGTAATCAATTTCAAAAAATCGTCCTTCTTGCGTTTCGCGATACTTATAGTGTCGCCATTTTGCATAATGACCTCACCGGTTTCACCATCTTTGTATTTTTTGATATAGGCAAGATTGATAAGGTGCGATGTGTGAATCCGGAAAAAGCGATATTTCAGTAAAAGCTCTTCAAGGTCTTTGAGATGCATTGTAACCGGTATCTTCTGACCGCCCGTCAGAATAACGTTTGTCAGGTTATTATCTATTTCAATCCTGATTATATTTTTTATATCAAAAAAATCAATACCATCGCTGGTAGTCATTGCAATTTTTTCATCCTGCGATTTTCTATCCGCAAGGCTTTGCTTCAGAATGCTGAGGCGTTCTCTTGTTTTTTTGATCCTGCTTTCCAATAGCCTGTCAACACAGGTTTGCAAATCTTTTACAGCTACAGGTTTTATGAGATAATCAAATGCGCTGATGCGTATTGCATCAATCGCATATTGGTTGTAAGCTGTTACGAATACAATTTCAAACTCCACTTCTTCCATTTCATCTATCAGCTTAAAGCCATTCATCCGTGGCATTTCAATATCAAGGAAAACAACATCAGGTTTATAATGATGTATAAACAACATGGCTTCTTCGGGCTG
>JAEUVI010000313.1 GCA_016787105.1 Chitinophagaceae bacterium
GTAACCATGATGATAAAAGGATCAACAAAACTCTCAAACTGCGCGGCGAGGATAAGGAATATTAATCCGAGTGCTAATAAAAATGCAAAACTGGTATTGCTGGAGCTTTCCGCAAAATCCCGTGAAGATCCGGATAATGATGTCGCGAAACTTTCATCAGTGAGCTGATCTGAAATGCGCTGCATTTCTTTTATGCCATCGCCGATTGTTTTTCCTGGTGCAAGGCCTGCTGAAATTGTAGCCGACTTATAACGGTTGAAATGATAGATAGTAGGAGGGGTATTTGATTCTTCTACCTTTACAAGATTGTCAAGACTGATCATTTCACCGCGGTTGTTTCTTACAAATAATGTTTTCATATCATTCGGATCGTCTCGATCATTTCTTGACACCTGGCCCATTACCTGGTATTGTTTACCATCTTTGGTAAAATATCCGAGGCGGCGGTTACTATAAGCTAATTGCAGTGTTTCAGAAATATCATTTACACTGACGCCTAATTCACCAGCTTTGATACGATCGATTACGACACGCAATTCAGGCTTATTGAACTTGAGATCAACATCTACCTGTTGTAACACAGAGCTTTTATTTGCTTCCTCCAGGAATTTTGGAAGTATAGCGGTAAGTTTATTGAAATTATTATTTTGAATCACAAACTGCACGGCTTGCCCGCCCCGGCGGTTTACCGAAATGGTTTGTTCCTGTATGGCAAATGCACGGCCTTCATTGTACTTTGGCAGGTTGCGGTTTACCATATTTACAATTTCTTCCTGCGATCTTTCTCTTTCTTTTGGATCTACCAGCGTTACACGCACAAAACCAGTATTGGCATTACCTGTACCCATAAATCCGGGAGATGTAACGGATAAAACAATTTCCTTTTCCGGAACGGAATCCAACATCAGGTTATTCAACCGGTCTACATATTTATCCATTGCATCAAATGAAGTTCCTTCGGGTGCGGTTAGTTGCAAACGGAACTGACTGCGATCTTCCATCGGGGCTAATTCAGATTGAAGGCTGCCTCCAACAAAATAAATAATAAGTCCGCAGGCTATTATGATGATCCATGCGAGCCATCTTACTTTCATGAATGCGGTCAATGATTTCTGGTAGCCATTTTCCATACCACGGAAGAAAGGTTCGGTCTTAGTATAAAACCAGGAATGCTTGTGTATTCCTTTGCGTGTAAGCTTTACGTTTAGTACAGGCGTCAATGTTAATGATACAAATGCTGAAATCAACACAGCACCGGCAACTACAATACCGAATTCACGAAATAAACTACCTACAAAGCCTTGTAAAAATATGATAGGAAGAAATACAACTGCCAATGTGATGGATGTGGCAATAACGGCAAAATAAATTTCCTTAGATCCTTCTACAGCTGCCTGCCACTTATTCATTCCTTTCTCCATTTTCTTATAAATGTTTTCCGTTACCACAATGCCATCATCTACTACAAGCCCGGTGGCAAGAACGATGGCGAGTAAAGAAAGTACGTTGATGGTATATCCCATCAGGTACATTATAAAGAAAGCGCCGATAAGGGAAACAGGAATATCAATTAACGGTCGAATGGCAATCAGCCAGTCGCGGAAGAATAAATAGATAATGAGGATAACCAGTACAATCGCGATAATCAATGTTTCCTCTACTTCTGATATTGACTTCTTGATAAATTTTGTCTGATCAAGTGCGATATTGATTTTAATATCATCAGGTACATCTTTTTTTATCTGGTTAAGCCGTTTGTAAAATTCATCGGATATGGCAACATAGTTTGAACCCGGTTGCGGTACCACTGCCAATGCAATCATTGGTATGCTGTTCCCTTTCAGAATGGTTTCTTCATTTTCCGGGCCCAATACTGCTTCCCCGATATCTTTTACACGTACATCAGCGCCTGCCACGTTTTTAATGATAAGGTTATTGAATTCTTCTTCTGTATTTAATCTTCCAAATGTCCGTACTGTTAATTCGGTAGCATTGCCTGATATTTTTCCCGAAGGCAATTCGACATTCTCACGCATCAAGGCAGCCTGTACATCGCCGGGTGTAAGGCTATAGGCAGAAAGCTTTGCCGGATCGATCCATATACGCATGGCGTACCGTTTTTCGCCCCATATCTGTATACCACTTACACCGGGGATTGTTTGTAATCTTTCTACCAGTACGTTATTGGCATATTCTGTTATCTGCAGTTGATTACGTGTGTTACTTTGCACCGTCATGGAGAGAATGGCATCAGAACTTGCATCCGCCTTTGATACCACTGGCGGCGCTTCCAGGTCAGGCGGTAATGAACGTTGTGCTTGTGATACTTTATCCCGAACATCATTAGCTGCTGCTTCAAGGTCTATTCCTAAATCAAACTCTACATTAATACTGCTGGTACCATTGCTGCTTGATGAAGTAATATTTCTGATACCTGCTATGCCATTGATAGATTTTTCCAATGGCTCTGTAATCTGTGTTTCTATGATGTCAGCATTCGCACCTGCATAAGATGTACGTACGTTCACATTGGGCGGGTCAATAGCCGGATAATCGCGAACGCCGAGGAATTTAAAACCAATAATTCCGAATACCACGATAATAATATTCATCACGATGGCGAGTACCGGCCGTCTTAAACTGAGCTCTGAAATATTCATGTTATCGTGTTTATAATAAAAAAATGCAGTAAGATGGGTTGCCGGGAAAAACTGTTTTAATCTTTTTGTTCAAATTACAGGCCATCCTGATCCGGCGGTAGTTGCTAATTGATTATTTTATTGATTGCGATTTTTCCTTCCGGCCGGATGCTTAATAAACCGGTTGTTACAATTGTATCGCCTGCTTTTAACCCTGTTACAATCTGCACCTGCGATGAATCCCGGATGCCGGTAGTTACGTCAACAAATTTCGCAATACCACCCTGGTATACTATTACTTTTTTACCTCTTGCCTGCGGTAATACAGCCTGGGTCGGAATAACAATAGCATTTGGATCCGGATCGAAATTCATAATCACTTTTGCAAATACACCGGGGGCCAGTGCGGCATCTTTATTCTGAACTATAGATCGAATCATGAGGCTGCGTGTATTTTCTGTAACCCCCGATTCTGTAGCCATGATTTTAGCCGTATACTTTTTCGATGAGCCTTCGGTAGTAAAACTTACCAGTTGTCCCGTTTTTATTTGTGCTGTATATTTTTCAGGAACCGCAAAGTCAAGTTTCAAAACATCTGTTTGTTGAATAGTTGCTACAATCGTAGCAGGCGTTACGAAAGCGCCAATGCTGATATTTTTAAGACCTACTTTGCCATTAAATGGTGCCCTTATTTCTGTTTTTATAATACTTGTACGGATGATTTCAATATCCGCGTTGATATTATTTACGTTCAGCAGGCTGGCGTCATAATCCTGCTGGCTGATACCCTGTATTTTTAATAACTGTGAGGAGCGATCTTCATTCTGTTTTGCAATTTGTAACTGCACTTGCAATTTTTTCAACTGTGCCTGCAAGTCTCCGTCGTATAGCTTGGCAAGCAATGTTCCCCTCGATACCTGGCGACCTTCACCAACATTTAATTGTACCACCCGGCCTGAAATTTCCGGATGAATTTCTGTGGATTCGTTGGCAATAAGGGAGCCCGGTACTTCCACATTATCGCTAAGTGATTTTGGCTTTACTACAAACCCATCTACCTGCATTGCAACTGCCGGCCTGTTAGCAGCACCGTTTTGCTGAGGAGCCGCTATTTTTTTCTCTTTTTCACCACATGAAATCAATACAATTATTAAAATTATTCCTGGTAGAAATGTGGGCTTCATCGTAACGTGTATGATTTTTTTAGATTAATTTCTAAAGATAACAGATAATCAGCCCTTTGACGTCAGATGGGTGCTGTTTCCTGCACCTTGTCATGAAGAAATTATAAACAGGCAGCTATTGGGATAAAAGGGGAGTTCAGGCTTTTACTACCAGGTTGTTTTTTATTTTGTTGGATTTATGCAGGAGGTCTTGTTTTTCAGCACTCAGGATAGTGACATGTCCCATTTTTCTTCCGGGTTTTGTCTGTTTTTTCCCATACAGGTGAACAAAAGCGTTTTCGATTTTCAACACTTCTTCCAATCCTTCATAAATCACATCGCCGGAATAGCCATCCGCACCTACAATATTTACCATCACAGATGGAAGAATAAACTCGGTATTGCCCAATGGATAACCGAGCATCAGTCGCCAGAGCATATCAAACTGTGAACTGTAATGAGCTTCTATAGTATGATGGCCACTGTTATGAACCCGGGGTGCTGTTTCATTGACAAAGACATCGCCCGTTCGATCTACAAACATTTCCACAGCAAAAATGCCGGGCGATTTGAAATTGCGGATTACAGCAAGCGCTACAGCTTCTACTTTCCAGAGAGTTTGTTTTGATAAATCAGCAGGACAAAGCTGGTAATCCAGCATATTCAGATTGGGGTCGAAAATCATGGCTACAGGTGGGTAAATAGCTGTAGCGCCCTTTTCGTTGATAGCGATGATGATGGCGATTTCCTTATCGATATCCACCATTTTTTCAAGTACTGATGGAGCATCAAAGCCTTTTTCTATATCCGCTTTTGACCTGATGATTTGTACACCACGGCCATCATATCCGCCTTCTCCTAACTTGTGAACCGCTGGGAGAAAACTTTCCATTTCAGTAATCTCCGCGAAGTGATTGGTTATTTTAAAATCCGCTGTTGGTACCTGGTGCTCTTTATAGTATTGTTTTTGTAAAATTTTATTTTTTATAATTCTCAACACAGAAGGCTTGGGAAAAACTTTTACTCCTTCAGCTTCCAGTTTTTCCAATGCCTCAATATTTACGTTTTCAATTTCGATGGTTATTGCATCCAGTCCTTTGCCAAAATTGTAAACTGTATTAAAATCCTTGATGTCTCCTTTTGTAAAATGATTGCATAAATGAGCAGCAGGACATTCCGGGTCATTTTCCAAAACGAAAGTTTCAACATGGTAATTAGCAGCAGCCTGTAATAGCATACGGCCTAACTGTCCACCGCCCAATATTCCCACTTTTGACCTGTCTGAAGCATTTTTCATGGAGCAAATATAAGGGGATGGGGTTGGAGATTAGTTGAATACTTTCGCCTGAAATTTTTGTATTTTTGAATTTAAATAGTAACAAATGGCCACTCTTGTCATTGATAAAAAAGCTTATGTTGTCGTTCCCAAAAAAGAATACGAAAACCTCGTTATAAAAGCTGCTAGTAAAACGGCTGCTGCAAAAAAAATGACACTTTCACAAGGGAAAAAACTTGCCTATAAATTGATAGATAAGTGGGCAAAAGAAAAATAACAATTTTAGATACTGCTGTCGATGGAGTTGCCGAAGTTGCTTTCTATATAGAAGGAAAGGGTTTGCCGCAGACAGCTAAAAAATTTGTTGACGAAGCTTTTGAGTTCTTTTACGCATTATCTGACGAAAGAATCGTTCACCGGCCTTGTAGTTACTTGCCATGGAAAGAGCTTACGTACAGATGTGTTACGTTCCGGAGAAAATATTCTATAGCCTATATTGAGCACGCAAGGGAAATTGTTATATGTGAATTTGCATTAACAAAGTTATTGGTATAAGACATTTTAACTTCCT
>JAEUVI010000383.1 GCA_016787105.1 Chitinophagaceae bacterium
CCATCAATGATGCGTGAATATATTGCATCATAACTGTAGTCATTTGCGACAGCGGTGATATAGGAAGTATTGCAATGCAGTGCTTCTGCGGGTAATGCTTTGCGATCAATATAAAAGCGCCCGGAAAATTCAGCAGCGAGGTGCTGTGCGTCGGCTGCACTGCCACCATTGCCACAGAAGTAAACACGGTTACCGTTTTTAAATGCTTTCACAATTTCGTCCACTATTTTTCCAATAGTATCAATCAGCAATCCATTCTTTAAAACCTCTTGTTTTGTTTCAATTGAGGCTTTAATTATACTTTGTATTTTCTCTTTCATTCCCATAAATCTTTTAAATCAGGTAAATCGTAGTTCTATATACTCCATGTCTGCAATCCATGTTTTACGAACTGGTATTTGAAATCGCTGCCTCCAAACTTTTCCAGTGCTTTGCTTACTTTATGTTTGGTTGTACCAGGGCAATAGAAAATCATAAATCCACCGCCACCTGCTCCTGATATTTTACCACCACTTGCGCCTGCGGCCTTTGCTGTTTCATATATTTCGTCCAGGAATTCGTTGCTGATGCCTTCTGCCATTTTTCTTTTTTGCTGAAAGCCATAGTCAAGAATTTCTCCTATCTCATGTACCCTTCCTTTCAATAATGCTTCCTTCATCATTCTTGCCTGTTCTTTCAGTTGGTGCATTGCTTCAATCGGATCTTCTTTTTTACTCAATACATTTTTTGATTGGCGCTCAATAATTTTTGCAGATTCACGTGTAGTGGAAGTATAATACAGCAATAAATTATTTTCCAGTTCAAACAGGTATTGTTGTTTAATGCGCAATGGGTTTACCACCACATTATCTTGTCCGAAAAACTCCATGTAATTAATACCACCGAAGGTAGCAGCATATTGATCCTGTTTTCCACCGGCAAGGTTCAGATCTTTTCTTTCAATGTCGTAGGCATAATGAGCGATATCGTATTCACCAAGCGGAAGCTTCAGCATTTCAACAAAAGCTCCAATAATGGCAACAACCAGGGTAGAAGATGTACCAAGTCCCGATCCCGCTGGTGCTTCAACGAAAGTGGAAAGCTTGAAGTTTGTTTTAGCAATACCGTAATCTTTCTGAATGCGGTTATATACACCTTTCAGCAAATCCAGTTTGCCATCAATGGGCAATTTATTGTCCCAGTCAAATTGTAATTCCTGTTGCTGATCTATTGCCGAAAGAATAATGCCGTTTTGTTCAATCGGCTCAATCGTTGCAGAAGCATATACGGAAAGGGTAGCATTAAGAATGGCGCCACCGTACAAGTCGCTGTAAGGGCTTACATCTGTACCGCCACCGGCAAGGCCGATTCGTAGAGGAGCTTTACTCCGGTAAATCATAGTGTAAAATTTAATTTTTTCTTACCCACAAATATTCTGCAAATCCCAGTATATCCCAAAAAACATTTCCTTCTACATAACCTTTTCTCACGAGCGATGATATAGCACGAAAAGGAGTGAAAATAATATAATACCAATTCCGTCGTATGCCCGATGATAATACGGTACAATTGCCTGCAAGATAAACTTCTCTTAGCTCTTTGACTGAATATAGCCTGACATGTGTTTTGTCGTCATAAAAGTTAAGCGTGCCTTTCATAGAAGGCAGTTTTAAACTTTTGCTTCCGGGGTATTCAATATAAAAATAACCGCCGGGTTTTAGTTTTTTCAGCAGGTTCTGCACAACTGCATCACCATTGTGCAAATGTTCTATTACATGCGCCATCCAGATACCGTCGAAATAATTGTCGGGAATTTTGCTATAGTCCAGTAAGGTGAGATCAATTTCATAAAATTCTTTCATGACGGCGAAATCAGCATCCGTATTATTATAGTCACGTACCATGTCAAGGCCGTAGTATTCACAGTTTGGAAATAAACTATGAATACGTGATGCGGAGTTGTTACCTGCACCTACGTCCAGTAATTTGAATGGAGTATTTCCGAATGACTTGCGGATAAAATTGAATTTAAAATTCACACGTTTCTTTATATATCGTAGCAGTGCCGTCATGCTTTTTTTAACGTATTATAAATGTTGAACACTGTCTGTACGAATGTACTCCATGAAAGTTTTTTCTTTTCTTCCGATATATAAGCTGCAAAATGACTTTCCCCGGTTTTGTAAAATTGTAAAATGCCTTCGGCAATGGATCTTGCGTCTGGTAATACAACAAGGCCTGCTTTTTCATGTGGTACCAATGCAGGCAGACCGCCAACCTTAGTTACGATCATTGGCTTTTCAAAATGATAGGCAAGGGGAGTCACGCCACTTTGTGTAGCATTGCGGTAAGGTTGTACTACCGCATCGGCTGCACAGAGATAATATTTTACTTCACTATCGGGAATAAAATTCGTTTTTAAAATAACACTGTCTTTTATTCCTGAACTTTCTATCTGTTGCAAATATGGTTTTTCATCTT
>JAEUVI010000045.1 GCA_016787105.1 Chitinophagaceae bacterium
AGGTGCAGACTGGGATGTAGATGCCCCGGACATCCGCGGCATTTGGCAGCCAGGTAAAGAAGGTGTACAATCGGTATTTGCTGAGTATCAGCGCTACCACAATCCATGGTTCATGAGTTATGAATGGTTGCGCGGTCATTATAAAACTGATGTGTACGGGAATCTTGGTTTGACTTATAAAATCAACTCCCATATGGAAGCAATATTAAGAGCTAATGTAAGTACCTATGATGTACTTCGTAATGAAAAAATGCCTTATTCTGCTCACCCTTATGGTCGCGAAGAAAATAAAGGGGATTATCGCGAAGACCGCCGTTCATTATTTGACAACAACATAGAAGGCTTAGTAAAATATAACCATAAAATTGGTGGTTCATTTACTATCGATGCACTCGCTGGGGCCAATGTGCGTAATTTTAAATACAATTCAAGCTTTGTCACTACAGACTACCTGAATGTACCGGGCTTGTATAGTTTTTCCAACTCAGTTAATCCCATCAGAGCATATAGCTACAATGCCAATATGCTAGTACTCAGTGCTTATTATTCAGCTGGCCTTGAGTTTAAAGATTATCTGACAATCACTACTACAGGAAGAGTTGACAAAAACTCCAGTTTATTGCAAGACAATAATACCTATTTCTACCCATCAGTTTCTCTGGCATCCGTGATTTCAGATTATGTCACTTTACCAAAAGTAATCAGCTTCCTGAAAGTAAGAGGTAGTATTGCAAATGCAAAATCACCGAGCACTAACAGTTATATCGGACCTGCAGCCTATCCACTGGGTTATGGTGCTCCCTATGTTACAACTTATGGAGGCCCTACGTATAGCTTGTCTTCTCCCGCTTATGCTATTAGCCCAACCTATAACAATCTCACCGGAGCAAATGCCCCCGGGAATGCAATTGACCCTAAAGTAAAAACATCAGTATTAAAAAGTACTGAAATTGGCCTTGATGTAAGGTTTTTATCAAATAGGCTTGGTTTCAGTGCTACCTATTACTCAAACCTGATTGGCCCCGGAATCAGAAATTATCCTTTGTCCGAAACTTCAGGTCTTACAGGTTTTACTACCAACGCGATTACAACAAAATTATCAGGAGTAGAACTTTCATTGATGGGAACTCCAATTCAAAAACAAAGTGGTTTCAGATGGGATGTTTTGGTAAACTGGTCAACATTTAAGGAAATATACAAGGATCTTCCTTCGAATTTTGAAGATTATAGGTTTCACCAAGGCGATAGGGTAGATAAATTATTTGCAAGCATTACTGCAAAAACAGAAGACGGCCAGGTAATTAATACGAGTGCCGGACGTCCAGTTTATCTCCCCAAAGCTCAATACGTAGGCAACGGAGACGTTGATTGGAGCTGGGCAATTAACAACCGCTTTACATACAAAACATTCAGCCTTTCTTTCCAGTTTGATGGAAAAGTAGGAGGTATTGTACAGGACTATGTAAAAAGAAAATCAATTGAAGGTGGAAGTAATATTGAAACCGTACAGGGGAAAGTAGGCGAAGCAAGAGAATATGAGTTCCTTCATCATAACGATCCGGGATTTGAAGGTTCTTACGTAGGTGAAGGCGTTCAGGTTTCCAATGGTGCTACTATACAATATGATGCGGTTACTGGTGTTATCACAAACTATAAAGATTTACAATTTTCTCCAAACACAACAAAAATTCAGTACATACAGGACTATGTAAGTAGTTTCTTTAACAATTTCGAACATACTTCTGTTGCAAAAACATATGCAAAGCTGAGAGAAGTTGTATTGACTTATTCATTGCCAACAAAAATGTTGGGAGAAAATTCATTTATCAGAAAAGTCGAAATCTCATTGGTGGGCCGAAACTTGCTGTATTTCTTCCCTTCCCGTTTTCATGATATTGACGTAGACCAATATTCAGGAAGAAATATCTATAACACAAACAGCCGCGAACCAAATTTGCAAACGCCAACAACAAGAAGTTATGGATTCAATGTTAATATTGGATTCTGAGAAATGAAATATTGTTAAAACAATAAAGAAATCAAATGAAAAAGTTCAATTATTATATTGTATTCATTATCGCGGTATTTATAACTGCCAATGGGTGCACCAAAAAATTTGACGAGTATACACCAGATCCCAATAATCCGGTGTCTGTTCCCCCCTATCTCGTTTTGAGACAAATTCTTAATGACATGGTTGTATATCCGGGAGGTGATGCGGATAAGTTCTGCCAGTATGTATTATCATCCTATACGTACTACGGGACAAATGAATACTGGACGGGTAGCGCTGAACTTAATTATAGCACACTACGCAACGTTGCCGCAATGGATAAAGAGGCAAAAAAATCAGGCGTAGAAAATAATCCATATTCAGCATTAGCCAAATTTCTGAAAGCATATTTCTTTATTGATATGACTTTGAAAGTAGGCGATGTCCCCATGTCAGAAGCGCTGTTAGGCCTGGAGAACCAAACCCCTAAGTATGACTCCCAGAAAGATGTATTCAAACAATCACTCGATTTATTAGAACAGGCAAATACAGATATAGCGGCATTGATAAATGCTGCAGATGTTTCACTGCTTGGAGACTTCTATTTCCAGGAAAGAATCAACAGCCCTACCGGTTCATTGAATGCACTTAAACAATGGCAAAAAGTAATCAACACCTATAAATTAAGAGTGCTGATTGAGTTAAGCAAGAAGGCGGACGATGCTGACCTGGGAGTAAAACAGAAATTCGCCGATGTACTCGGGAATCCCACCAAGTACCCGATTATGGAAAGCAATGATGACAACCTTCAATATGTTTATAATAATGCTTTCAATAAATACCCTAACAATAAAGACAACTACGGTTTTGATGCTACCAGGATTACAGTAGCAGCAACCTGGATAAATACATTGTCTGCATTGAAAGATTTACGTGTGATGAAAGTTGCCGACCCTGCAAGAGGTCTCGGCTTCGCTGATACAGATTACAGATCGTTTGTAGGTGCTCCGAATGGAGAGGATGTAAGTACAATGGGTGGAAAAGTAGAAGATGGCTTGTATGCATTGGTTGGAAGAAAAAGATATTATGACGGTTATTTGGGAGAAAATACTTTTATAGTAAGCTATCCTGAAATGTGTTTGAATATTGCAGAAGCAATTAACCGTGGTTGGGCAACAGGGGATGCAAAAAGCTGGTATGAAAAAGGAATCAAAGCATCATTCGATTTCTATGGAGTAGTTGATGGCGACAATACTGTGAGTTTTCTCAGAACACTCACACCCGGAGATTATCTCAGCTATACTGTAAACTTTAGTTATGCTACTTATTTTGCACAGCCGTCAGTGGCCTACGCTGGTGACAACGCTACAGGCTTAAACCAGATTTTAACTCAAAAATATCTTGCACTTGCCCGCAACTCAGGATATGAAGCATATTATCAGTGGCGCAGAACTGGAGTTCCTACATTCTCTACGGGGCCTGGTATTGGGAACAGTGGTGTAATCCCATTAAGATGGCAATATCCTTCAGCAGAATTGTCTACTAATACAAACAATTATAATGCCGCCATACAAAGTCAATATGGTGGTGATGATAACATCAACTTAAAAATGTGGCTTATTCAATAAAAGATTAGCTTTTATCCATCAAAGTAAGGGCGAATTTTAAAAAGTTCGCCCTTTTAACTTACTTATCTTT
>JAEUVI010000435.1 GCA_016787105.1 Chitinophagaceae bacterium
CCACACTTTCATTGAACTTTTTGTTCTTTTTAAGGATATTAATGCAAGTGTGTACTACAATACGCCTTATCCATCCTTCAAATGCCCCGCGATTTTCAAAAGTGTGAATCTGGGAAAACACTTTTATAAAACCTTCCTGCAGCATGTCCTCCGCATCCTCACGGTTGTGTGCGAAGCGGTAACAAACTGCCAGCATCTTCGGGCTGTATTTGTTATACAACTCCCGCTGTGCCACAGCATTATTTGTCAAACAGCCTTTTAAAATGGCTTCCTCGGTCATGTGTTCCCTTTGGTTGCCTGTAATTTAAGACATTTTTTAATTGATAATGCTGCACGTCTTTGTAAAAATCCGGATAAGCAAAAGGGCTTCTTCTTAGAAAAAAATCAGGAAAGTTGTAATTTTTTTAAAATATGTATGGAGAATATCCGCCTGTTTTGAAAAAAGCTATTGTTTTCAACTACATAACCAAAAGTAGAAAAGTGTAAAATTCCATCAGCTTTTTTTCCTTTCCAGGCTGTCAATCGGATATTTATTTTTCATTGCAGTCCGTATCCCTTCTGCCCAGCTTATAATGCTATCTTTTTCAGCACTGGTAAGTATTGCGTTTTTGTGTACCCATGTATAGGAGTTAAGTGGCATTTCGCCTTCTTTTACCTGTTCTATTACTTCTTCCAGTTTGTGATACTGGCGCCGTAGGTTGTAAGTGGTAAATTCGTCAAAATTCAATTCTCTCTTTCCTTCGTTTACATGGTTTGTCATCCACCAATCTATAGGCTGTATTTTACTATACCAGGGATAAATAGTGTTATTGCTATGACAATCAGCGCAGGCTTTATCCATGATTGTTTTTATTCCCGGAGGAACGCTATATATTTTTGAAATGTTATTTGCCTGTTCCCCCTGCGATTTGTTCCGGCTTGGATGAATAAACTGAATGATAATAAGTATAACCAATAGAAATACGAGAATCTTTTTTAGCATGTTGTTTATATTTTAATTTAAATCAGGATATTTCCGGTCATTTCTTTTGGCAGTGCCAATCCCATAAAAGTTAAAATTGTTGGAGAGATATCGCCAAGTTTTCCGGGTTTTATCTTACCCTTAAAATCCCTGTCAATAATAAGGAAAGGAACCAGGTTCAGCGAATGTGCTGTGTTTGGCGTGCCATCTGCATTAACCATAAAATCTGCATTACCATGATCGGCCAGTAAGAAAGTGCTATAACCATTTTCAAGGCCAGCAGTAACTACACGTTTTACGCATTCATCCACTGTTTCTACGGCTTTTATCACAGCTTCCCATACGCCAGTATGACCTACCATGTCTGCATTAGCATAATTGAGACAAATAAAATCAGCAGTCTTATTTTGAATTTCCGGTATAATCGAATCTGTGAGCTCTTTGGCGCTCATTTCAGGTTTCAGATCATAAGTCGCCACTTTTGGCGAAGGAGCCATGATTCTTTTTTCTCCTTCAAATGGTACTTCGCGTCCACCACTGAAAAAGAAAGTAACGTGCGGGTATTTTTCTGTTTCGGCAATACGTATTTGCTTCAAACCATTTTGTTGCAGTACTTCGCCCAGTGTATTGTTCAGGTTGTCATTTTCAAAAATAACATGTACCCCTTTGAATGTTTTATCATATTCTGTCATTGTTGTATAATCCAACGACAATTTTTTCATGCCAAAATCAGGAAAGTCTTTCTGCGTTAATACTTCTGTTATTTCCCTGCAGCGATCTGTACGGAAGTTGAAACAGATAACAGCATCGCCATCTTTGATAGTAGCCAAAGGTTGTTGGGCTTCATCTACAATGACTGTAGGTTTGATAAACTCATCCGTTACATTATTGCTGTATGATTTTTCAATCGCATCAATAGCGTCTGTTGCTTTTTCGCCATCGCCTTTTACCAATGCATTATAGGCAAGCGCTACACGCTCCCATCTTTTATCACGGTCCATTGCATAATAGCGGCCGCTTACTGATGCTATTTTACCGGTAGATTGGTTGAGGTGCAATTGCAGGTTTTTTACAAATCCCAGCCCGCTTTTCGGATCTGTATCTCTTCCGTCTGTGAATGCATGTATGAAGACATTATTCAATCCTTCTTTTTTGCAAACGTCTGTTATTGCTTTCAGGTGAAGGGTATGTGAGTGCACACCGCCGTCGCTTACCAGCCCGAGCAGGTGCAGGCTCTTTTTGTTATCTTTTGCATATTTTATTGCATTCAGCAAGTGTTCATTTTTTGCAAATGAACCATCTTTTACTGCTACGTTAATTCGTTGCAATTCCTGGTACACAATTCTGCCAGCACCAAGATTTAAATGACCTACTTCCGAATTTCCCATCTGTCCTTCAGGTAAACCAACATCTTCACCGCAGGTTATCAAAGTAGAGTGCGGGTAATTATTATATAGTGA
>JAEUVI010000436.1 GCA_016787105.1 Chitinophagaceae bacterium
CAAAAAAAATCCTGCATGATTAAAAACTTCATTATAATTCATAAGCGTGAAGCAATTTGAGTTTTCTCTCCGAAATTCGCACCTGATTTTAAAAAACAAATATGTCATTCAATCCTGAAGATTTTAATCTCTTAGTAAAAACAAGGCGTTCTGTATTTCCCGATCAGTTTGATACAAGCCGCAAAGTACCTGACGAAATCGTAAAGCAAATAATAGCAAATGCGACATGGGCGCCTAATCATGGGCAAACAGAACCATGGGAGTTTTCTGTTTTCAGCGGTGCTGGCCTGCAAAAGTTTGCAGCATTTCAAAGTGAATTGTATAAAGAAGATGCAGGAAGCAATTTTAATGAAGAAAAGTATAAAAAACTGCAGCAACAACCATTAAAAGCATCACATATTATTTCAATCGGGATGAAGCGTACAACGACCAAAAATATTCCTGAGATAGAAGATATAGAAGCCGTAGCCTGTGCTGTACAGAATATATATCTATCAGTAGCCGCCTACGGTTTGGGTGGCTATTGGACCACCGGTGGTATTACTTATTTAGAAAAATCTAAATATTTCTTTGGCCTGGGAGAAAAAGACAAACTATTGGGATTTTTTTACATTGCATATATTGCCATACCCTCGCTACCAGCTAAAAGAAAGTCAATTGAAGAAAAAATGAAATGGATTAGCAGCTAAAACCGGTATTTCCTCTTAATTGACAGGCAATCCTGAAAATAAACACACACTTTATCCGTTAAAATCCTGATAAACAACAAATCGTAAATCGTATTATATTCGTGCCGCTAATTTTAATAGCCACATTAATCATTTCTGAATGAGCAAAAAGATCTCTGCTGCCATTACCGCTGTTGGTGGCTATGTGCCTGAAGACAAACTGACCAATTTTGACCTTGAAAAAATGGTGGATACAAACGACGAGTGGATCCGCACAAGAACAGGTATTTCCGAACGCCGCATTTTAAAAGGCGAGGGATTAGCTACTTCCGACATGGTAGCCCCTGCTGTAAAAGAATTGTGTGCTAAAAGGGGTATTGACCCAATGGAAATAGATTGCATGATCGTGGCAACAGTTACACCGGATATGTTTTTTCCTTCAACTGCCAATCTTGCGTGCGACAAAATCGGTGCAAGAAATGCATTTGGATTTGATCTCGCTGCAGCATGCTCCGGTTTTTTATATGCATTGACTACAGGAGCCGCTTTTATTGAAAGCGGACGATATAAAAAAGTAGTAGTAGTTGGCGCCGATAAAATGAGCGCTATAGTTGATTATACTGATAGGGCGAACTGCATCATCTTCGGCGATGGCGCGGCTTGTGTATTGCTGGAGCCTAATGAAGAAGGCCTTGGTATACAGGATAGCCTGTTGAAAAGTGACGGCAGTGGCTGTAAATTTCTAAACATGAAAGCGGGCGGTTCATTGAACCCGGCAAGTATTGAAACAGTAACAAAAAGGCAGCACTACATCTACCAGGAAGGACAATCCGTATTTAAGTTT
>JAEUVI010000514.1 GCA_016787105.1 Chitinophagaceae bacterium
CTTCACCACCGGCTTTTCTTCTTACGAGTTCTGTACCGGTTGTTATATTTCCCCACTGATCGCTGCCTCCCATTTGCAGCTTGCAGTTTTTATGCGTGTACAGCCAGTAAAAATCATAGCCCTGCATCAGTTGGTAAGCAAATTCTGTATAGCTGATTCCTGTATCACCTTCTATTCTTTTCTTTACACTGTCTTTCGCCATCATGTAGTTGACAGTGATATGCTTGCCGGCATCGCGCAGAAATTCAATAAAAGAAATAGTTTTAAACCAATCGTAGTTGTTTACTACTTCAGCAGGGTTGGGTTTTGCGCTATCGAAATCAAGAAATTTCTCTAATTGTGCTTTTACGCCGGCTACGTTTCTATTCAGTGTTTCTTCATTCAGGAGGTTTCTTTCTTCGCTTTTACCACTCGGGTCGCCAATCATGCCGGTGGCACCGCCTACGAGTGCGATAGGCTTATGCCCTGCTTTTTGAAGGTGTACCAGTAAAAGTATAGGAACAAGGCTGCCGATATGAAGGCTTTCCGCAGTAGGGTCAAACCCGATATAGGCAGAAGTAATTTCTTTATTTAATTGCTCTTCCGTGCCGGGCATTATATCCTGTATCATGCCCCTCCATCGTAATTCTTCTATTAAATTCATTGCTTATTATCAAAAGTCGGCGCAAATGTAAGCCAGAATGCAAAGCTATATTCTCAAATGCAATATTTTTCTAACTATCTCGTTTACAGTTGATAGCTCAAAATCTGCCTGAAAACTATGATTTCAGGGGTTTTGACATTATTTTTAACCCCGCAGCGCCTTCCTATGAACCACTGTCTTAGAGAATTGCTTATCCGAGGAATTGATATGAAACGAACCACCACCGTATGCCTGTTTCTATTATTATTTGCTATACCTGGCTTTTCACAGTTCCGGGTATATTCCAACGAATTTTTAAATATCGGTGCTGGTGGACGTGGCCTTGCAATGGGTAGCGCACAGGTAGCATCTGTAAATGATGGAACGGCTGGCTACTGGAACCCTGCAGGTCTGGTGAATGTAAAAGACTATCCGCAGGTAAACCTGATGCACTCTGAATATTTCGCAGGCATTGGTAAGTATGATTTTGCCAGCGTTGCTATTCCTACTTCAAATAATAAGCGGACTATCGGAATCACGGCTCTTCGTTTTGCCGTTGATGATATCATGAATACGTTATTCCTGGTAGAACCTGATGGTTCTTTAAACTATAATAACATCCAGGCTTTTTCTTCCGCGGATTATGCATTTCTTTTTTCATTTGCACAAAAGCTGAAGGAGAGTGGCAACCGTAATGTTCATTTTGGCGTTAACGCAAAAGTGATTCACCGCAGTGTAGGCAAATTTGCCAAGGCATGGGGTTTTGGATTGGATGCAGGGGTTCAGATTATTCAGAATAAGTGGAGAATCGGTTTAGCCGCCCGTGATATTACTACCACCTTCAATGCATGGTCTTTTACATTTACAGAAAGAGAAAAGGAAGTTTTATACCTAACGAAAAATGATATTCCTGTTAAATCAACCGAGTTGACTGCGCCAAGATTGGTTTTAGGTATAGCAAGAGATTTTCAGTTAACAAAGAAGATAGGGTTACTTGCAGAGGCAAATCTTGATTTAACATTTGATGGAAAACGAAATACGATAATCAGTGCAGATCCCATCAGTGCGGATCCTAAAATCGGGCTTGAGTTTAATGTGAGTAATGTGTTTTTCCTGCGTGCAGGAATTAATAATTTTCAGAAAGCACTGGCAGACGGCGATACACTGAATCAAAAGAAAGTGTGGATATACCAACCGAGTGCGGGCGCAGGATTTAAAATTTCCAATGGAACTATTGATTATGCAATTACAAACCTGGCTAACCAGTCAAATCCTTTGTTTACCCATGTATT
>JAEUVI010000518.1 GCA_016787105.1 Chitinophagaceae bacterium
TTCAGAACAGGTATTTATATCCTTGCAGGTACTGACGGGAACATAAAGACTAATACAATTAGAATAGCTAAGCAATAGGGGAGAATATTCATAAGCCCAGCGTCTTGCTTATCGCACTCACATTTCTTTTGGAACGGGCCAATTCTTTTTTCTGCTGGTTGATGAATGAATTGTCATCCAGTTTACCAATCACTTTATCTCTTTCCTGTGCAGAGCCATATACCATCATCCTGAATTCAGTCTGGTAATCTTTTGCTCTCGATTCATAAATGCCATTCAGCATCCATTCTTTCATTTCACTATACTCACTGAGTAATTGCCTGAAATATTTTTTATCAATATTCCCGGGCATGATATTATTTACTTCCAGCAAAGAAGCAAAGGCATGCTGAAATTTATAGTCTTTGTATAATGTTCCGCTTCTTTTATAATAACTGTGCACCCCTTCCCAGTCTTTAATTTTTCCGTTGCGGATATTTGAAATCAATGTATCTGAAAGAGATGAAGGAAATAATTGTCCACCGATATTTTTCCATTCAGTACGCATTGCTTTTGCGGGCAATGATTTTTTAAGAGCTTGCCAGGAACTGATTTTTTTTATTTTGATAAAATCAAGAATTTCCGAAACAGCGTAAAAGACAATCAGTTTCTTGAATATTTTATAAGCTTGTTCTGTTTTTACAAGTATCGTCTTTCGATCTGTATTCTCAAATCCTTCGGCTAATATTTCAAGCTGGTTTATTATTTCGTTTTCTTCCTCCAGTAACCTTGCGCCAACTGCACTGTATTCGTATTCATTGAATTTTTTTTCCATTTTCCTGGCCCATGCCTTGCCGGTAAAGATTTTCAACAGATCAAGGGCGTCAAATATTTCATTTATACTATCAGGGGCGAGAAAATCATACTCTATTGTTTGAGTTTTGTCTGTTCTTTTGTCACGGTCAGTATATTTACTGGCATTGCGTGCCAATGCATACATATTATACATAAACCAGTAAGCTGGCATTACTACCAGGCGGTCACTACTTACATCATTGCTCACGAGTGAAAACGGAATCGGTATGTTTAATTCAGCCGGGAAATCGCCTTTTGCAATCAAAGTAAATGACGCAAACTTCGAATTGTGTTTAAGGCTTACGCAAAGGCCTGGCCAGAAACCCCGGCCTGCAATTAATTCTCCATCTGCACCACGGCTGTTGTGATTGGAACCGATTGTTGCGCCAGCAGCCATATTGCTTTGCCCCATTATCAATGCAGCGCATAGAAATGAGTTATTATGATGCTGCTCGTGGGCGGGAAATATCAATGAGTTCAATACTTCGCAACAGGATATTGTTGCATTATTGCCGAGATAAGAATTGATAAGCCTGGCACCATATTTCAACTGCGAGTGCGAGGCCATTACAAAACGGACTGCTTTAACACCGTAAAATATACGGCAGCCTAATCCGATAATACCATTTACCAGCTCGCATCCTTCGCCTATCTGTGTACTACCTTCGGCAGAAGAGTTGATGGTAAGGTTCTTTAATTTGTTGGAGCCTTTGATGTATGCATCACTTCCAATCCATACATCTTTTATGATCGCAGTATTTTTTATAACTGTGCGGTCGCCAATTTTACCATAGTAACCACGACGTGTATCAAATCTTTTTTCTGTAAACTCTTTGAATCTGGTCATTAGTTTTTCATCATCCCTGTAGCGTGACCAGAGATAAGCATCACCGGGTAGCATACCTTCGAACGGTAATATACTTCTTCCGGCATTTTCATTGCAGACTTCCAGCCATATACGGAGCGATTCATCTTCGCCTTCCTTTAATACGCCATTTCCAAATTTTGAATGATCAGTTGTGGCAAGTTCATTCACATTTACAATCATTACTTCATTGCGGGTAATGTAATGGCTCATGTAATTAACATTGTTTACAACAACGTTATCGCCAAAATCACAACTGATAATTGTACTGTCATACAAACCCACCTGTAACCGGATATTATTGAATTCGAGATAAAGGGCTTCCAGTTTACCGATACGTACAAGCCCAAAGAATTTACAGTTTTTGACAAGCTCGGGATCAAACAGGTCAGATACCAATAATTTATTCCAGTCGTCTGATGTGTTGTTATTGCGTACCAATATTTCAATCTCATGAACGGAAAGATGCCGGTATTGAATACCGCTCCTGTTTTGTTTATTACGCAGGTAGTACTCATCCTTCCCGGCAGGCAGGTATTGCGGTTGTATAAAGTTATATCCAAGACTTCCGATTGCACTCTTCCGGATTACATTCATGGGATTGATTTTAGAGTGAAATTGATTCTATAAAAACTCTGGCCCGGTTCGTTATTATTCTACTGTTACTGATTTGGCAAGGTTGCGTGGTTTGTCAACATCCAGGCCTTTTGCAATGCCAATATAATAAGCGATCAACTGCAATGGAACCGTGCTGAGCATCGGTGCAAGTATTTCATCTGCTTCAGGTACTGTCATTACATCATCGCACAATGAAGCCGTACTTTCATCACCTTCGTTTATTACGGCTATTACTTTTCCTTTGCGTGCTTTTATTTCCTGCATATTACTTACCACTTTTTCATGGTAAGAATCCCTGGTTGCTACAAAAACAACAGGTAATGATTCATCAACCAATGCAATCGGGCCATGTTTCATTTCAGCAGCCGGATAACCTTCAGCGTGTATGTAAGAAATTTCTTTTAGTTTAAGCGCACCTTCGAGTGCAACGGGAAAATTGTAACCACGGCCGAGATAAAGAAAATCCCGTGCGTCTTTATATTTCTCAGCCAGTTTTTTAACCTGTTCACTTCCTTCTAATGCCTTTGCCACTTTTTGTGGTACTTCATGCAATTCATTTAAT